>JBIJDO010000148.1:0-6628 GCA_044344105.1 Tabrizicola sp. | reverse complement strand
ACCTTCCTCGCCGCCGTGTCGAACGCCCGGCCCAAGATCGCCGACTACCCTTTCACCACCCTCGTCCCGAACCTCGGCGTCGTCGGCATCGACGGGCACGAGTTCGTCATGGCCGACATTCCCGGCCTGATCGAGGGCGCAAGCGAGGGCCGAGGCCTTGGCACCCAGTTCCTCGCCCATGTCGAACGCTGCAAGGTCCTGCTGCATCTTGTCGACGGTACATCTTCGACAATCACGAAGGATTTCAGGACCATCGTGACCGAACTTGAAGCATATTCTGAAGTCCTCGGCGACAAGCCCCGGATCCTGGCGCTGAACAAGACCGACGCGATGGACGCCAAACAGATCACCGACCGTCGCCGCGCGCTGGAGAAGGCTTCCGGCGGCCCGGTCCACGTCATCTCCGGTGTCTCCGGCAAGGGCCTTCCAGAGGTTCTGCGCGCGCTTTATGCCACGATCACGGCGGAGGCCCCGGTTCAGGAGACCGCGCCGTGGCAACCTTGAGTTCGAGCTTGACGCTCACCGCCCCCGATATCCGCGCCGCGAAGCGACTGGTCGTCAAGATCGGCTCGGCCCTCCTGGTCGACCGGAAGACCGGGCTGAAGCAGGACTGGCTGGAAGCCCTGGCCCTTGACGTGGCCGAGGCAAAGCGGCGCGGCACCGACGTCGTCCTTGTCTCCTCGGGGTCCATCGCGCTTGGCCGCAAGGTGCTGGCCCTGGGCGACGGCGTCCTGACGCTGGAGCAAAGCCAGGCCGCCGCCGCCGTCGGCCAGATCCGGCTGGCCCGGGCCTACGAAGAGGTTCTCGCGCCCCACGGCATCACCACCGCCCAGGTGCTGGTGACGCTGGAGGACACCGAGAACCGCCGCCGCTACCTCAACTCGCGCGCGACGATGGAGACGCTTCTGGGCCTTGGCGTCGTCCCCATCGTCAATGAAAACGACACCGTTGCCACCGACGAAATCCGCTTCGGCGACAACGACCGGCTGGCCGCGCAGATCGCGGTGACGGCGGGGGCGGACCAGTTGGTGCTGCTGTCGGACGTCGACGGCTTCTACAGCGCGAACCCGAAGGAAGACCCCAGCGCCACCCGCTTCGATGTGATCGAGACCATCACGCCAGACATCGAAGCAATGGCCGGCGACCCGATCTCGGGCCTTTCCAAGGGCGGGATGAAGACCAAGCTTCTGGCCGCGAAGACCGCCGTCGCGGGCGGCTGCGCCATGGCGATCATGGAAGGCTCCACCTTGCGGCCGCTGAAGGCGCTGGCCGAAGGGGCAACCCGCACCTGGTTCGTCCCTTCCGCCGACCCGCATGTGGCCCGCAAGCGCTGGATCAACGCGATGAAGCCGAAGGGCGAGCTGGTCCTGGACGCGGGCGCGGTGACGGCCTTGAAGGCCGGGAAAAGCCTTCTGCCCGCAGGAGTGACGAAAGTCACCGGCAGCTTCGGGCGCGGCGAACCGGTGGCGATCCTCGGCCCCGAAGGCGTGGTTCTCGGCAAGGGTCTGGTGCGCTACACTTCCGCCGAGGCCCGCGGGATCGCCGGGCACCGGTCCGGCGAGATCGAGGCGATCCTCGGCTACCAGGGCCGCGCGGCGCTGGTGCACCGGGACGACATGGTGGTGTGAGGGGCCCGATTTCTTCAAAGAAATCGGACCGGAAATTTTGAAATTTCCGGCGCGGAGTTTTCGAAAACTCCGCCGCCCGGACGGAAAGGGAGCGAGACATGGACGGCCAGTTCACCGACATGATGACCACCATCGGCCAGAATGCCCGCGCCGCGGCGGCGGAACTGGCCTTTGCCTCCTCCGAACGCAAGGCCACGGCGCTCATCGCCGCCGCGGATGCGGTGTGGACCCGGCGGCAGGAAATCTTCGACGCAAACACCCTTGACCTCGACGCCGCCGACCTGCGCGGCATCACCCCCGCCATGCGCGACCGGCTGCGGCTCGACGACATCCGACTGCGCGGCATCGTCGACGCGCTGCGCCAGATCGCCGAACAGAAGGACCCCGTGGGCCGCGTGCTTGCCGAATGGAACCGCCCGAACGGCCTGCACATCCAGCGGGTTGCCACCCCTCTTGGCGTCGTCGGTGTGATCTACGAATCCCGCCCCAACGTCACCGCCGACGCGGGCGCGCTCTGCCTCAAATCCGGCAATGCCGTCATCCTGCGTGGCGGATCGGAAAGCTTTCAGACCTCCGAGGCGATCCATTCCTGCATGCTCGACGGGTTGCGCTCTGCCAATCTGCCGCTGACCGCGATCCAGTTCATCCCGACCCGCGACCGCGAGATGGTCACCGCGATGCTGCAGGCCACGCAATATATCGACGTCATCGTCCCACGGGGCGGCAAGGGCCTGGTCGGCCTTGTCCAGCGTGAGGCCCGGGTGCCGGTCTTCGCCCATCTCGAAGGCATCTGCCACGTCTACGCCGACCGCGACGCCAACCCGGAAAAGGCCCGCCGCGTGGTCGTGAACGCCAAGACCCGCCGCACCGGCGTCTGCGGCTCGGCCGAAACCCTGCTGATCGACTGGCAGTTCTATACCAAGCATGGGCCCGTGCTGATCGAGGACCTGATGAAAGCTGGGGTCGAGGTCCGCACCGAGGGCGAACTCCTGAAGATCCCCGGCACGACAAAGGCGGCCCCCGACGACTTCGGGCGCGAATTCCTTGACATGATCATCGCGGCCAAGCTGGTCGACGGGGTGGACGCGGCCATCGCCCATATCCGCAAATACGGCTCCAGCCACACCGAAAGCATCCTGACCGAGAACGACGCCACCGCCGCGCGCTTCTTCGAACGGCTGGACAGCGCCATCCTGATGCGCAACGCCTCGACCCAGTTCGCCGACGGCGGCGAGTTCGGCATGGGCGCCGAGATCGGCATCGCCACCGGCAAGTTGCACGCGCGGGGGCCGGTCGGGGCCGAGCAGCTGTGCAGCTTCAAGTATCTCGTCACCGGCGACGGGACGATCCGGCCCTAGAATGTCAGCCGGATGGTGGTGTCGCCGATCTCGGTGACCAGCCGCCGCCCCTGCCGCGCCAGTTCCTCGGGCACCAGCGCGAAATGCACCTGGTTCGCCCCGATCTCCGCCGGGGCGCGCGGTTCGGTGAGCACTTCCCACAAGGCCGGGTCCACCTTCAGCCGGGACGCCTCGGCCAGCACGCTCCACCCCGTGTCGGACCGGGTCACGCCGATCTTTCCCCCATAGGCCAGCGCGCTTTCCAGACATTGCAACAGCAGGAACACCAGCCGCACCTCGCGCCGCGCAAGGTCGTTCGGGCTGGTCCAGGCATAGCCGATCCGCCCGCCCCGCCCCAGATCGCCCAGGATCGACGCCACCTCGGACCGCGCGATCCGCTGGTCCCCCGCCGCCTGCCCGAAACAGACCCGGAAGAACCGGATCCGCGCATTCGCGTTGGCGACGCTTTCCGAGATCAGCGCCATCTCGGGACGCACCCCGCCCGGCTCCATCGCCAGAAGCTCCACCCCATTGCCGATCGCCCCGATCGGGCTGATAAGGTCATGGCAGATGCGCGAGGCGATCAGGGCGGCGAGGTCGGGCTTGTCTTGCATGTCGGATCCGGAGAAAAGGGCGGAAAATGGCGGCACTTCTGGAACCGGGCATGCTGGTGCGCCACCCGGATCAGGCGGACTGGGGTCTGGGTCAGGTGCAGTCGAACGTCGACGGCAAGGTGACCGTGAACTTCGAACACACCGGAAAAGTCGTGATCGACAGCAAGCGCATCTTCCTTCTGCCGGTTGCGGGACCTGATCTTCCATAGTGCGAATCCGCAACCGAAACTCAACCGGGAATTGCTGAACCGCCGCTACGCCGCGCGCAAGGTTGCAATGCCGCCATCGCATGGCTAAGTCAGGCCTGCCCTCAGGCACCGCCACAACCCGCGATCCGGACCGATGACCGCCGAACAGTCCCCCTATGCCGTGCGGCTGGCGACCACGCCCGAGGACCGGACCGCCGCGCAGCGGCTGCGCTATGCCGTGTTTGTCGAGGAACTGGGCGGCGACGGCCCGCTTGTCGATCACGCGGCCCGGCTGGAGCGGGATGCCTTCGATCCGCATTTCGATCACCTGATCCTGGTGGACCGCCGGATCGACCCGGCCCTTGGTGCCCATGTGATCGGAGCCTACCGCGTCCTGCCGGGCGACCGCAGGGCCGCCGCCGGGCGCTTCTATTCCGAGACCGAATTCGACCTCTCTCCGCTTCTGCACAGCGGGCGCAGGCTTCTGGAACTGGGCCGGTCCTGCGTTCACGCCGATCACCGGGGCGGCACGGCGATGTTCCACCTCTGGAACGGTCTGGCCGAATATGTCCTTGACCGCGGGATCGAGGTCCTGTTCGGCGCGGCCTCCTTCCATGGCACCGACATCGCCGCCCTTGCGCAACCCCTTGCCTGGCTGCACCACCACCACCTCGCTCCGCCCGCCATGCGGGTCAGCGCCCTGCCGCCGCACCGGCAGGAGATGGACCTCGTCCCGGCCGAAAGGCTGGACCGCCGCGCCGCGATGGCCGCGACGCCGACGCTGATCAAGGCCTACCTGCGGCTTGGCGGCTTTGTCGGCGATGGCGCCTGGATCGACCGCGACTTCAACACCACCGATGTCTGCCTTGTCATGGACACCGGCCAGATGTCGGCGCGGCACCGCGAATTCTACATCCGCAAGGCCGGCCCATGAAGGCGGTGTCATGACGGACTGGCAGGAGGTTCCCCCGCCGCCGTTGCGGATCACCCCGCTCGGCTGGCTCCGCGTTCTGTGGCGCGGCACGCTGGTGGGCGCGCTCACCTACGGCGGGCTTGCCGTCCTCCTCCTGGTCCGGCTGGTGGAATGGCCGCTTTGCGGACAGGACCGTCCCGTGACCCCCCACATCACCAAGGCGGTCTGCCGGACCGCGCTGCGCCTCTTGCAACTGCCGCTCAAGGTGCACGGCACGCCGATGACCCGGCCGGGAGCCATTGTCGCCAACCATTCCTCCTGGCTTGACGTCCTGGTCCTGAACGCGGTGCAGACCGTCTATTTCGTCGCCAAGTCCGAGGTTGCGGGCTGGCCCGGCATCGGCTGGCTCGCCCGCGCCACCGGCACCGTCTTCATCACCCGCAAGGGCACCGAGGCAAAGCGCCAGCAGGACATCTTCACCAGCCGCCTGATGGCCGGACACCGGCTCCTCTTCTTCCCCGAAGGCACCTCGACCGACGCGGTCCGCGTCCTGCCGTTCAAATCCACGCTGTTCGAGGCGTTCTTCGCACCGGCCCTCGTCCGGTCGATGCACATCCAGCCGGTGACGGTGGTCTTCCACGCGCCCGACGGCGCGGACCCAAGGCATTATGGCTGGTGGGGCGACATGGAATTCGCCGGGCATCTTCTCAAGACGCTCGCCACCCCGCGCCAGGGCCGGGTCGAGGTGACCTTCCACCCCGAAGTGCCGGTCGAAGCGTTCCGGAACCGCAAGGAGCTTGCCCAGCATTGCGAGCGGGTGATCCGCGCGGCACATGTGAACGCCGCTTAGGGTGGGTGCAAACCCACCACCCTCCCGGCCCGCCGTGTAGGGTGGGGCTCCACCCCAACCGCCGCCTCAGCCCAACCGCCGCAAAAGCGCCATCGACGGCTCCCCCGTCACCGGCAGACCGACGCTGGCCTGATAGGCGCTGATCGCGGCGCGGGTCTTCGCCCCCATCACGCCGTCGGCACCGCCAGTATCGAACCCCGCCGCCGTCAGCGCCCGCTGCAACGCCTGCCGGTCGCCTTGCGTCATGCCGTTCGCATCCGGCCCGAACGACGCCTGCACCGCGCCCCGGCCCAGCAGCCGGTCCGACAGATGCCCGACGCCGATCGCGTAGTTCTGCGCGTTGTTGTAGCGCAGGATCGTCGCAAAGTTCTGCGTCAGCAGGAAATACGGCCCGCCGCCGCCCGTGCCGCCGCCGATGATCGACCCGCCCGCCAAAGCCCCGCCGCTTGCCGCGCGGACGCCCAGACCCTGCCACTCCGCCGCGGACCGGCCCTTGCCGCGCCCCAGAAGCCCGCCGCTGAATCCGGCGGGGATCGTGACTTCCATCCCCCAGGGCAGACCCGGCGTCCAGCCGGATCGTTGCAGATAGGCCGCCGTCGAGGCCAGCGCATCGGTCGGGTCCTCCGACCAGATGTCCCGCCGTCCGTCGCCGGTAAAATCGACCGCAAAGGCGAGGTAGGAGGTCGGGATGAACTGGGTATGTCCCATCGCCCCGGCCCAGCTGCCGGTCATCGCCCCCGGCGCAATGTCCCCGGCCTGCAGGATCTTCAGGGCCGCGACCAGCTGGTCTTCGAAGAACGCGCCCCGCCGCCCCTCATAGGCCAGCGTCGACAGGGCGCTGATCACCGGCACGTTGCCGCGCCGCGTCCCGAAGAAGCTCTCCAGCCCCCAGACCGCCGCGACGACATGGCCCTCGACCCCGTAGCGGCCTTCGATGGCGGACAGCGTACTGCCATACTGCGCGTATTTCTGGCGGCCAAGGCTCACCCGCTCGTCCGAGGCGGCGATGTTGAGGTAATCCTCCAGCGTCCGGGTGAATTCGGTCTGGTTGCGGTCCTTCTCGATCACTTCGGGCAGGAACCCCGCCCCCCGGAAGGC
>JBIJDO010000154.1:0-6424 GCA_044344105.1 Tabrizicola sp. | reverse complement strand
CCCCGGCGCGATCCCGCCCGAGGTCTGAGCCCCGGGTCATGAAAGGACAGACGATGGCAGAGGCAAAGCGCCTGGAATGGAACGTCAGCGGCATGGACTGTGCGTCCTGCGTCGCCAAAGTGACGCGGGCAGTCGAACGGATGCCGGGCGTCAGCGACGTGTCGGTCGCGCTGATGGCGGAAAAGCTGTCGCTGAACCTGGTGCCGGACACCACGCCGACCGACAAGATCGAGGCGGCGGTCAAGTCGCTGGGTTACGGCATCGCGCCGCGCGGCACGGCGGCGCCGAAGAAGGCCGGGTTCAAGATGCCCGACGCGGTGGCCAAGGCGCCGCATGACCACGGACAGGGCCATTCCGACGACGACGGGCATGACTACGGCCATGATCACGACCACGGGCCGGGCCACAGCGACGATGACGGGCACGACCATCACCCCAAGGGCAAGGCCGACGAAAGCAGCCACGGCAGCCCCGGCCACATCCACAACGATCCTGCCGACCGGGGCAAGCGGTGGTTCCAGACTGCCAAGGGCAAGCTGGTGATCTTCACCGCCCTCCTGCTGGGCGCGGCCTGGGCGGTCGAGGTCCTGTTCCCCGGCCCGGTCGGCTACTGGGCCTTTGTCGCTGCCTGCGTCATCGGCGTGGCCCCCGTTGCGCAGCGCGCTTATGCCGCTGCCCGGATGGGGCAGTTCTTCACCATCGAAAGCCTGATGACGATCGCCGCCATCGGTGCGCTGTTCATCGGTGCGGCGGAAGAGGCGGCGCTGGTCGTATTCCTGTTCGCCGTGGGCGAGGTGCTGGAGGGCGTCGCCGCCAACAAGGCGCGCGACGGCATCCGGGCACTGGCGAACCTCGTGCCCAAGACGGCGCTTCTGGTCGAGGGCACGGGAACGCGCGAGGTTCCGGCGTCGGAACTGAACGTCGGCCAGATCGTCCTCGCCCGGCCCGGCGACCGTATCCCGGCAGATGGCGAGATCGTCGAGGGCACCTCGGGCGTCGATGACAGCCCCGTCACTGGCGAAAGCGTGCCTGTCACCAAGGGGCCTGGGGCCACTGTGTTTGCCGGGTCGATCAACACCGAGGCCGCGCTGCGCATCCGCGTCACCAAGGAGGCGCAGGACAACACCATCGCGCGCATCATCCGTCTGGTCGAGGAAGCCGAGGAGTCCCGCGCCCCGACCGAACGCTTCATCGACCGGTTCAGCCGCTGGTACATGCCGCTGATCGTGCTTCTGTCGATCGCTGTGATCCTGATCCCGCCACTGACCATGGGCGGGGACTGGAACACCTGGATCTACCGGGGCCTGACGCTGCTGCTGATCGGCTGCCCCTGCGCACTGGTGATCTCGGTCCCGGCCTCCATCGCCGCGGCGCTGTCGGCAGGGGCCAAGCGCGGCCTTCTGATGAAAGGCGGCGCCGTGATCGAGGCGGCAGCCAAAGTCACCCAGCTTGCCTTTGACAAGACCGGGACGCTGACCCACGGGCGGCCGCAGGTAGTGGATGTGGTGCCGCTTGGGACCGCCTCCGATGCCGATGTCGTGCGCCTTGCCGCCGCCGTCGAGGCCGGGTCGAGCCATCCGCTCGCGCTCGCCATCCTGAAACGCGCCGATGGCATGGCACTGCCGGCCGCGACCGATGAAAAGGCTATCATGGGCAAGGGCGTCTCGGCCACGGTGGAAGGCCGCGCGCTGACGGTGTCCTCGCCGCGCTATGCGACCGAACAGGGTGCCTTGCAGGGGGCCGATATCGCCCGCGCCACGGGGCTTGAGGAAGAGGGCAAGACGGTCGCCGTCCTCTACGAAGGCCGCACCGCACTGGGCCTGATCGCGATGCGCGACGAACCCCGCGCCGATGCGGTGGAGGCGGTGAAGCAGCTTCGCGCCATGGGCATCACGCCGACCATCCTGACCGGCGACAACCCCCGCACGGCGGCGGCCATCGCTGCAAGCCTTGGCACCGAGTTCAGGGCCGAGATGCTGCCCGAGGACAAGCTGCGCGTGATCCGCGAGATGGCGGCCCACGGCGGCGTGATGATGGTCGGCGACGGCATCAACGACGCGCCCGCGCTGAAGCAGGCCAATGTCGGCGTGGCGATGGGATCGGGCACCGACGTGGCGCTTGAAACCGCGGATGCGGCGATCCTGCGCGACCGGGTGACGGACATCCCGACCAAGATCCGGCTGGCCCGGGCGACGATGGCCAACATCCGCCAGAACGTCACCATCGCGCTGGGGCTGAAGGCCGTGTTCCTCGTGACCTCGGTGCTCGGGCTCACCGGGTTGTGGCTTGCGATCCTGGCCGACACCGGGGCAACGGTGCTGGTGACGCTGAATGCGCTGCGGCTGCTGGGCTACGATCCGGAACGGCAGCCCGGTCGGCCGACGCGCTGACGCGCACCCGAGCGAAGTGAGGTCCCACGAAAGATGTCCGCCCCCCCCGTTCCCCTGCAATCCCCCGAGGCCCGACCGGCCGGCGGCTTCCCCTGTCCGGTGTGCCGCGTCGACCTCGTGATGGCCGACCGCGCGGGCGTCGAAATCGACTATTGCCCCAAATGTCGTGGCGTCTGGCTTGACCGGGGCGAACTGGACAAGATCATCGAAATGTCGCTGCGCCAGCCCGCCGGTCCCGATGCATCGACCAGACCATCGTCCGACCGCGACGGCGGCTACGCCGCTTCTGACTACGACCGAAGGAACCTGCCTTACGGCGGCCACCACGGCGGGCATGACGGCGGGCACGGCGGCGGCTACGGTGGCGGGCACGGTGGCTATGGCGGCGGCCATGGTCGGCGGCGGCGCTCCTGGCTGGGCGATCTGTTCGATTGACAGCGGCAGTCTGCCAGGCTTGACGGCTATTGCCGACAGCCGTTGGCAAACTCCCGGAACAGCTCCAGCGTCGCCGGGCTGACGTGGTGTTCGATGCCCTCGGCATCCTTTTCCGCCGTGGCTGGATCGAGGCCAAGCCGGACCAGGAAGCGCACGACGACCTCATGCCTTTCGCGGCAGATTGCCGCCAGTGCCACCCCGGCCTCGGTCAGGAAGACCGACCGATAGCGCGCGCGGGTGACCAGCCCGTCACGGGTGAGGCGGTCCAGAGCCTTGGCGACGGTCGGAGCGGTGACGCCCAGCCGCGCCGCAATGTCCACCGGTCGCGCCTCGCCGATACTCTCGATCAGTTCGGCGACAAGCTCGACATAGTCCTCGGCCAGTTCCAGCCGCCGGGCATCCCGCACGCTCTGAAACGCCTCGGCCCGCTGCGTGACGGGTCTGGCCTCCGGGTCGGAGGGATCGGTCAGGCTGTCGCTGTCGGTCTCCATCCCTGATCCTTGACACAATCCGGCTTGACAAGTAAAGCCGCCGTGCAGTTTGTTAGCCAAGGCTAATATTATGTGCGCCGACTATGCCAACGATCCGGGAGCCTTGAGATGAGCATGAATGCGTGGCGAAGCGAGCCGACCAGCCCCTCGCTGTCGGAAGTCTTCCGCTCGATTGCAGTCCCCTCCGGCCGGTCGCCGTTCCGGCGCTTTCTCGCTTTCATCGGGCCGGGATATCTGGTTGCGGTCGGCTACATGGACCCCGGCAACTGGGCGACCTCGCTCGCCGGCGGGGCGGCGTTCGGATATACGCTTCTGTTCGTGGCCCTGCTGTCGTCGGTCATGGCGATGCTTCTGCAGTCGCTCTGCGCGCGGCTGGCGATCGCCTCGGGCCGCGACCTCGCGCAGGCCTGCCGCGACGCCTATCCGGGCTGGGCGGCCATTCCGCTCTGGCTTCTGGCCGAGGTTGCGATCATCGCCACCGACATCGCCGAGGTGATCGGCACAGCCATCGGCCTGAACCTGCTCTTTGGCATCCCGCTGGAGATCGGTGTGATCATCACCGCCTTCGACGTGTTCCTGATCCTGTGGCTGCAGAACCGGGGATTCCGCTGGATCGAGGCCTTCATCATCGCGCGTCTGGCGGTGATCGCGGTGTCGTTCACCGTGCTGATCGCGATGGCCGACCCGGTCTGGGGCGATGTCATCCGGGGCTTCGCGCCGACACGCGAGATCGTCGCCAACGAGACGATGCTTTACCTCGCTCTCGGCATTATCGGCGCGACGGTGATGCCGCACAACCTCTATCTGCATTCGGGCATCGTGCAGACCCGCGCCTTCGGTCAGGACGCCTCGGCCAAGCGCGAGGCGCTGCGCTATGCCACGCTCGATTCGACTGTGGCGCTGGTCTTCGCGCTGTGCATCAACGCGTCGATCCTGATCCTCGCGGCGGCGGCGTTCAACACCACGGGCAACACCGAGATCGCGGAAATCGACCAGGCTCACACGCTTCTGACACCGCTACTGGGGTCCACCATCGCACCGGTGCTCTTCGGGCTGGCGCTGCTCTGTTCGGGAATGAACGCGACCGTCACCGCCACCATGGCCGGCCAGATCGTGATGGAGGGCTTCGTGCGCCTGCGCGTGCGTCCCGTGATCCGGCGCCTGATCACGCGCGGTCTTGCCATCGTGCCGACCGTTGCCGTGATCCTGATCTGGGGCACCGACGAGATGGGGCGCCTCTTGATCCTGACGCAGGTGGTGCTGTCGTTCCAGTTGCCCTTCGCCATCGTGCCCTTGGTCCTGTTCACCGCCAGCCGGGCCAAGATGGGCGACCTGGTGGCACCGCGCTGGCTGACCGGGCTTTGCGTGTTGATTGCCGTCACCATCATCGTGCTGAACGTCAACCTGTTGTGGTCAGTCGCGACGGGTGGCTTCTGACCGAGTCGCACTGACCTGTGGGGCTGTCATCCGGGATCACGCCTCCGTGACTTGCACCTCTAGCCGCTGGAGCGTCTAGGAAGGCAGGCAAAAGGAAGGGGGCGGCATGCCGCGACTGACAAACCTGCAAATCGGCCTGTGGCGTGCCGTCCTGCTTGCGGGCCTCGGCACCGTGGCGTTGATGGTCGCGCAGCGGGACCGGGCGCCCGCAGCCAGTTCTGAAGAAGACTTCCGGCCGGAATTCGCTCTTGCGGATGAAAGCGGAACGGTCCGCAGGTCGGCAGAGTTCCGCGGCCGATACCTCCTTGTCTTCTTCGGCTTCACCAACTGCCCTGATGTCTGCCCGACCACGCTGTCCGAGGTGGCACAGGTCATGGACGATCTCGGGCCCGATGCAGGCCAGGTCCAGCCGGTCTTCATCTCCATCGACCCCGAGCGGGACCGGCGACTCGGGCTGAAAGCCTATACCGATGCCTTCCATCCCGCGATCCTTGGCCTGGCCGGGGATGCCGCCGCCACGGCCGCCGCTGCGGCCAGCTTCAAGATCTTCTTCGAGCGCGAAGCGGACGCTGCCGCGCCGGACGGCTACACCATGGCGCACTCTCCGGCCCTTTACTTGGTCGGCCCGAACGGCGACTGGCTGCGTCAGTTCGCATATGGTACGCCTGCCGCCGACATCCTTGCCGACCTGAGATCGAGGCTTTGAATGTACAAAGCGCTGCTTCTCGCCACCGGCCTGAGCTTCGTCGCATCGACCGGCTTCGCCTGCGAGACCTGGACCCTGGGCGACCTGACCGTCCAGCATGCCTGGTCACGCGCCAGCATCGGGGCGGCCCGGCCCGGCGTCTTCTACGTCGAGATCATCAATGGCGGCACCACGGACGATGCCCTGACCGGCATTGCCACCCCCGCCGCAGCCATGCCCATGCTGCATGAAACCGTGGTGACAGACGGCATCGCCTCGATGCCCCATGCGATAAGCGTGCCCGTCGCCGCAGGGGCCACGACCACACTGGCCCCCGGCGGGTTCCACGGCATGCTGATGGACCTGACCGCGGCGTTGAAGGAAGGCGACAGCTTTCCCGTCACCCTGACCTTCGAGCGCGCGGGCGCTGTGACGGTCGACGTCGAGGTTGTCTCGATCCGGGCCGAGGGGCCGTCGTGCGAAGACGCACAGTGATCGCGGGCGCTGGCGGTGCGCTCGCTCTTGCGGCCGGGCCGCTGGCGCTCGGTGTCTGGCCGCGCCCCGAGGATGCCGATCCGCTTCTGCCGCTGCCTCTTGCCGCCATGGACTGGCGCCTCGTCGATCATCGCGGTCAACCGGTCGCCCCCACGGACTGGGCGGGGCGGCCCGTGATGGTCTTCTTCGGCTTCACCTGGTGTCCCGATGTCTGCCCGACGACGCTTCTTGACATCGGCGACTGGCTGGAAGCGCTTGGGGCGGAAGCCGACCCCCTCGTGGTGGCGCTGATCACGGTGGACCCGGAACGCGACACACCAGAGGTCCTGGCCGATTATGTCGCCAACTTCGATCCGCAGATAGCCGGGCTGACCGGCACCCCGGAGGACATCGTCCGTGCCGCCGCCGCCTTCCGGGTCCGCTATGAGAAAATCCCGGGCAAGGGTGACGACTACACGATGAACCACACGGCGGGTGTGTTCCTGTTCGGG
>JBIJDO010000155.1:0-6422 GCA_044344105.1 Tabrizicola sp. | reverse complement strand
ATCTTGCGCTTTTCGCCCGCAGGTTGTTGCGGAACCCGCGACAGGTGTCGGCTGTGGCCCCCTCTTCGCGGTTTCTGGCCCGCGCGATGGCCGAAGGTCTGGGACCTGAAACCGGCCGGGTTGTCGAGTTCGGCCCCGGCACCGGGAGGTTGACACGGGCCATTCTGGCGGCCGGCGTTGCCCCGCAATCCCTGACCGCGTTCGAGCTTGATGCCGATTTCGTCCGGGCCCTGCAGCGCGACTTTCCGGGGGTCGCCATCCATCACCTCGGAGCGGACCGCGCGGACGAAAAGGTCGCACCCGGCGCCGGCGCGGTGGTGTCGGGACTGCCGCTCCTGTCGATGCCCGCTCCGGTGCGCGAGGCCATCGTCGGCGCAGCCTTCCGCATCCTCGCCCCCGGCGCGCCCTATATCCAGTTCACCTACGGGCCAAAGCCGCCGCTGCCGCCCGACAGTCTGGAAAAACTGGGGCTCCGGGTCGAACCCGGCCGCAAGGTCTGGCTGAACCTGCCCCCGGCCCGCGTCTACCGCTTCTACCGGGTCTGAAGGTCCATCGGCGCTTCGGCCGGGCCTGTATGCAACGGCATGCCAATTGCTTTCGCGGCATCGCAGCGGTATTCGGTGCGCAAGCGCCTGCGAGGAGACCGCCATGACCGCGACCCGTACCGAGACCGACAGCTTCGGCCCGCTGGAGGTGCCCTCCGACAAGTACTGGGGCGCGCAGACCCAGCGGTCGATCATCAATTTCCCCATCGGCTGGGAACGTCAGCCGGTCCCGATCATCCGCGCGCTTGGCGTGATCAAGCAGGCCTGCGCCGTGGTCAACATGGCGCAGGGCGACCTTCCGGCAGACCTTGGACAGGCCATCGCCGCCGCAGCGCAAGAGGTGATCGACGGCAGGTTCGACGACAACTTCCCGCTGGTCGTGTGGCAGACCGGCTCTGGCACCCAGTCGAACATGAACGCGAACGAGGTGATCTCGAACCGCGCGATCGAGATGCTGGGCGGGGTGAAGGGATCGAAAAAGCCGGTGCATCCGAACGACCACGTCAACATGGGGCAGTCCTCGAACGACACCTTCCCGACCGCGATGCATGTCGCCATCGGGATGCACACCCGCGACGTCCTTCTGCCGGGCTTGGAGAAACTGGCTAGGGCGCTCTGGGCGAAGTCGAACGAATTCAAGGACATCATCAAGATCGGCCGCACCCACACCCAGGATGCGACACCGCTGACGCTGGGCCAGGAATTCTCGGGCTACGCGACCCAGGTCGACAAGGGGATCGCGCGGGTGAAGCTGTGCCTGCCCGACATCTACGAACTCGCGCAGGGCGGCACCGCCGTCGGGACCGGGCTGAACACGAAGGTTGGCTTCGACAAGCGCGTCGCCGCCGAGATCGCGAAGATCACCGGCCTCCCCTTCGTCACTGCCCCGAACAAGTTCGAGGCCCTCGCCGCGCATGACGCGATGGTCATGTTCTCGGGCGCGTTGAAGACCGTCGCCGCCAGCCTCTACAAGATCGCCAGCGACCTGCGCCTTCTCGGCTCCGGCCCCCGCTCGGGCCTGGGCGAGTTGATCCTGCCGGAAAACGAGCCCGGCTCGTCGATCATGCCGGGAAAGGTGAACCCGACCCAGGCCGAGGCGCTGACCATGGTCTGCGCCCATGTGATGGGCAACGACGCCGCTGTGGGTTTTGCCGGCAGCCACGTCCTGCAGTCGATTCAGCTTCTCGGCGATGCTGCGGGAAGCTTCACCGACAACATGGTGGTGGGCACGCAGGCGAACGTCGCGCGGATCGGGAAGCTGATGAAAGAGTCGCTGATGCTGGTCACGGCCCTGGCCCCCACCATCGGCTATGACAACGCAACCAAGGTCGCCAAGACCGCACACCGGAACGGCACGACCTTGCGCGAAGAGGCGATTGCCCTGGGGTTCGTCGACGGCGAAACCTTCGACCGCATCGTGCGACCCGAGGACATGGTCGGACCGAAGGGCTGATGGGCGACGTCGTCAACCTCCGCACCGCGAAGAAACAGGCGGCCCGCAAGGCCGACCGCTCGGCTGCTGACGCCAATGCCGCGAAACATGGCCGGACCAAAGCCGAGCGGGACTTGGACAAGGCCCTGGCCGAAAAGGCCGCGAACATGCTCGAAGCGCACAAGCGCGAGACGCAATAACTCCGCGTTAACCCTGCTTTGACAAGGTTGCGACAGGAGGTGCGCCGATGACGCAGTTGCCCGAGGTGATTTCGCCCGAGAAGTGGCTTGTCCACCTCTTCTCAGCCAAAAGCGTGGCCGAAGGTGGTACCGTGCGACGAAAGGTCAGCGATGTAGAGCGTTTGGTCGGACGGGAACGCTTTCTGCACGAGGTTCGCCGTCGCGGCTTCCGTGTGGCAGAAAACGCCGGGCAATTCATCGTCTTTTGCAACCGGGACCCGGTTTACATCCTGACCTGACAGTCCGCCCGGGCGCAAAACTTTTCGAAAAGTTTTGCAAAATCCTTCGAAGGATTTTGTCCCCGCCCCGCCGTTGCGGTACCCTTCCGCCCATGTCCAGTCGCCCCGCCAAACACTCGCTCACGCTCCACGGCCACCGAACCAGCATCTCGCTCGAGCCCGAGTTCTGGGAGGCCTTCCGCCAGATCGCCGCCGAACGGGGCATCCCCGTGAATCAGCTCGCCGCGCAGATCGACGATGCCCGCAAGGGCGACGCGGGCCTCGCCTCGGCGATCCGGGTCCACGTCCTGAACCGCTACCGCGCCGCGACCCGCTGAAGCGTCACGCCCAGATCGCCGTAGCCGGTGAACCGCCGCTCATAGGCCAGACCCAGCCGCGCCGCGCACTCCTGCGCCTTCTGGTCCAGCACGGGATCCTCGACCTGCGCCTGATAGACCAGCTTGGTGTAATGGCCGAAGTACATGTCGCGCAGCTCCGGATGGCGGTCGAGCCCCATCGGTCGCCAGACAAAGGCATCGAACTGACGCACCAGAAAATCCGTCAGGTAGAAGGCGGTGAACTCGGTCTCGGACCGTTCGGCGAAGCGCGCATTGCCCTCGAAGAACGCATAGCAATGCGGGCCTGCCACCATCTCGACCCCAAGCCTCTCGCAGGCCGCCTGCAACAGCCCGCCGGTGCCGCAATCGGCATAGACGACAAAGACCTGATCATAGGCACCCCGCGCCTCTTCCACTGCGGATTCGACCGCCGGAATGATCCGGTCCGGCCAGAGATGCAGCTTGGCCGGCAGGCATTGCAGGTCCATATGCGTCCAGCCGTTGGCAGCCTTCAAGGCCAGGACCTCATGGGCCAGGGCACCGCAGGCGATCAGAAGGATGCGGCCGACCCGCTCGGGGGCCAAGCCGGTCTCGCTGAGGCTGTGGTCATCCATCGCCGACACGGGCGCTACCGGCTGACCCGGGTCCAGGTCAGGATCAGGCTGGCGGACAAGGATGCAAAGCCCAGCGCCGCCAGCGGTGCCCCGGTCCAGAACACCAGCCACAGGGTCAGTCCCGCGACAAGGACCACCAGGACGATCAGTCCAAGGAAATGCGTCAAGGGCATGGGTGCCTCCGTGACTGCAAACCTGCGCTTCCCGAATGCGTCATGCAAGCCCTTCCGGAATCACATGCCCGTGCAGGGCGGCGCTCAGCCCGCCAGCTGGTTGTGCTTGCGCGCGACGAACTGCTTGGCGGTCTCCACCGCCACCGCCGCATCGCGGCAATAGGCGTCGGCCCCGATGGCCTTGCCGAATTCCTCGTTCAGGGGCGCGCCACCGACCAGCACGATGTAATCCTCGCGCATGCCCTTTTCCTTCATCGTGTCGATGACGACCTTCATGTAGGGCATCGTCGTGGTCAGAAGCGCCGACATGCCAAGAATGTCGGGCTGCTCCTTCTCCAGAGCGTCCAGATACTTTTCGACCGAATTGTTGATGCCAAGGTCCAGCACCTCGAACCCGGCCCCTTCCATCATCATCGCGACAAGGTTCTTGCCGATGTCGTGGATGTCGCCTTTCACCGTGCCGATCACCATCTTGCCCATGCGCGGCGCGCCGGTTTCGGCGAGAAGCGGCTTCAGGATCGCCATCCCGGCCTTCATCGCATTCGCGGCCAGAAGAACCTCGGGCACGAACAGGATGCCGTCGCGGAAGTCGGCGCCCACGATGGTCATCCCCGCCACCAGCGCCTTGGTCAGCACGTCATAGGGCGTCCAGCCGCGATCCAGAAGAATGCGCACGCCTTCCTCGATCTCTTCCTTGAGACCGTCGTAAAGGTCGTCATGCATCTGCAGCACAAGCTCGTCATCCGCCAGTTCGGACAGGATGATCTCGTCGTCGTCGGCCATGGCGCTTGCTCCAAGCAGAGGGTCTTGCGATGGTGATGGGGTGAAACCGACCCGGTCACTATCCGCCAAGCGACATACACCGGATGAAAGCCGACAGAAAGCCGTCGCGCGCGGGAAAGTTCTGGCGCTGGTTCTGCTTTCGTTCTAGGTTTTTCCGATGACCCAAGGCACATCCATTCTGCCCGGACAACGCCTCCGCGCGCGCGGCGCCGAAACCAACCCTGCAGGGCGGTTCGAGGCAACGCGTGTCGCCGCCCATCACGACGGCTGGGACATCCCCGAAGAGGAGCGTCTGGTCGCCACCGAGGTCCGCGAGGAACGCCCCCGGTCTGCCATCAGCTACAACCGGTCGCCCGATCTGCCGTTCGACCGCTCGATCAACCCATACCGGGGCTGCGAACATGGCTGCATCTATTGCTATGCCCGTCCGACCCATGCGTTCTTGAACCTCTCGCCCGGCCTCGATTTCGAGACGCGACTCATTGCCCGTCCCGGCATCGCCGCCGTACTGGAGGCCGAGCTTCTCCGCCCCGCCTACCGGGCGGCCCCGCTGGCGATCGGCACCAACACCGATCCCTATCAGCCGGTGGAGCGTGCGCAGGCCCTGATGCCCGGCATCCTGCAGGTGCTGGCGGAGTTCCGGCATCCGGTCTGGATCACCACGCGCGGTACCCTGATCGAGCGTGACATCGACCGGATCGCACGCATGGCAGCCGAAGGACTGGCCTCGGTGTCGATTTCCGTCACGACGCTGGACGAAGACCTTGCCCGGAAAATGGAACCCCGCGCCCCGACCCCGAAACGCCGCCTGCTGATCATCCGCAGGCTGGCCGATGCGGGCATCCCGGTGCGCATCCAGGTCTCGCCGCTGATCCCGGCCTTGACGGATCACGAACTTGAAACGGTGATGGAAGCGGGTCGCGACGCAGGCGCATCGGCGGCAAACACCATCCCCCTGCGCCTGCCGCTGGACGTTGCCGGGCTTTTCCGCGATTGGCTGCAGGCCACCCTGCCCGACCGCGCCGCCCGGGTGATGGGCCGGGTGCGCGAGCTGCACGGCGGGCGCGACTATGATCCCGAGTTCGGCACCCGCATGCGAGGCCAGGGCCTCTGGGCCGATCTCATCCACCGCCGCGCCGACCTTGCCCGCAGGCGGCTCGGGCTGGCGGAAGGCCTGCCAGGGCTCCGCTCCGACCTGTTCCGCGCGCCGCCGCGACCCGGCGACCAGCTGGCGCTGTTCTGAACCTTGCGACCGCTGCCCGGACCCTTCGGCTCGGAACCGGGGGTGCGGCCCGCCCGCCCTATCCGCGGCGTCCCCGGCGCTCCCGACGCCCGGCACCCGCATCGTCGCCGGTCCCGTCCGAGGCCGAGGAAAACGCGCCGAGCCGTCCCTGGATCGTCTCAAGAGACGGGCGGTTGCCCTTGGGACGGCTTTCCAGCGCCACCCGCATCGCGCGCAGATGTTCCGGCATCGTGCCGCAGCAGCCGCCGATGATCCGCACCCCGGCATCACGGGCCAGGACGGCGTATTCCGCCATCAGTTCCGGCGTGCCGTCATAATGGATGTGGCCGTCATGATACTTGGGAATTCCGGCGTTTCCCTTGGCGATGATCGGGCGTTCCGTTCCGGTCGCGGCGAACCCCAGAACCGTGCGCATCAGATCCGACGCCCCGACCCCGCAATTCGCCCCGAAGGCCACCGGCGGGTTCACCAGACGCTCGACCAGGTCGGCCATCGTGGACGACGTGGTGCCCATCATCGTCCGGCCCGCCGTGTCGAAACTCATCGTCCCGCACCAGGGCATGTCCGCCCGCAAGGCGGCATCCGCCGCCGCGCGGTATTCTTCGGGGGCCGAGATCGTCTCGACCCACAGCACATCCGCGCCGCCCTCCTTCAGGGCTTCGGCCTGCTCGTGGAAGATCTCCACAGCGACCGCATGGGTCAGCGTGCCCATCGGCTCGAATATCTCGCCGGTCGGACCCATCGAGCCTGCCACCACGACCGCCCGCCCGGATCTGTCGGCAATCTCCCGGCCCAGGGCCGCGCCGACGCGGTTCAGTTCGCGCACCTGACCCTGCG
>JBIJDO010000115.1:0-7890 GCA_044344105.1 Tabrizicola sp. | reverse complement strand
CGAAGGACCAGATCATCGTGATGAACATGTGCGGCCGGGGCGACAAGGACATCTTCACGGTGGCCAAGCATCTTGGCGTGACGATGAAGGTCTAGGGCGGCCCGCAAGCGCCCGACCCACAGGCCCGTGGCATTGCGCTGCGGGCTTTTTCACCTGCCGATTCGCCCGAGCGCCGGCCCGCTGGCGGCGTCGCCGGGAGGTTCGACCCCTTCTTCCTCTGGTTGTGCGTAAACTGGGGTTTATTCGCGCAAACTGCAGGCATAGGTCGCGGGGCCTAAACCCAGGGGCAATGGTCGGCTGCGTCGGGCGCAGGTTTCATCGCCGCAAGCTCGTGACGGCGGAAGGAATTGCGGTCGCACGAGCGGCAACCGGAACCGAAATGGAGATCATCAGATGAAACTGAGAGCCAAGCTTCTGTGCTACACCGCCGCTGTCGCCCTGTCGGCGGGTGCGGCCTTCGCGGCCATCGACGGGAACGCGCTGGCGGATTCCTACCTTGCGCAGGGCTATACCTATGTCGAGGTCAAGGTCGGCCCGACCCAGACCAAGGTGGAAGCGGTCAACGGTACGAACAAGGTCGAGGTCATCTACGACAATGCGACCGGGGCCGTCCTGAAGCAGGAATCCGAGGACGCCGGCGACGACTATATCGGGCGCGTCGGCAAGGAAATCGAGGACGAGGACGAGGATTTTCTCGGCGTTGAAGACGACGATGAAGACGACGATGAAGACGACGATGAAGACGACGACGATGACCATGACAACGATGACGATCAAGATGATGATGACGGCGATGACGATGGCCAGGATGACGACGACCGGGATGACGACGACAGAGACGACGACGACCGGGACGACGACGACCGGGACGACGACGACCGGAACGACGACGACCGGAACGACGACGACCGGAACGACGACGGCGGTAGTGAAGGTGGCGGCGACGACGACTGAGCCTGCGGCCAAGGCAACTGCAGGCCCCGGTCTTGCCGGGGCCTTCGGTCTGGACCATAGTTCGCAGGACAAGGATCGGAGTGCGGCATGAGGCGGCGTGAGTTCCTGGCAGGTCTGGCAGCGGGAGCGGCCTTCGCGCCTCCGGCGTCAGCACAGGAGGTCGTCGACGGCGTTGTCCGTCAGCTCAAGCGGCTGGGCTTCCGGTCGGTCGTGCAGGAACGCACGCTTCTGGGTCGCATCCGGATCACCGCGACCCGAAAGGACGGCTGGCGCGAGATCGTGGTCAATCCCCGCACCGGCGAAATCCTGCGCGACCTCTGGTTTCCGGGGTCCGGCAAGGGGTCGGGCATAGCGGTCATCGACGACCGCGTCGTTCCCGGCGGTGATGACGATGATGACGACGACGACGATGACGACGATGATGACGATGATGACGATGACGATGACGATGATGACGGCGAAGGTGGCGGCGGCGGCTCTGGCGGTGAGGGTGGTGGTGGCGGTGAGGGCGGCGATGGCGACGATTGACCCGCCAGGCAGCCGTCAGGTCATGGCTTGAGACGCGCCGCGCCGTTCATCGCGATCTTCGTGATCCAGCTCCTGAGCGCCTTCTTTTTCGTGTCCGACATCCTGTCCTCGGTGCTGGGCCTGCGCTCGAGCCCGATCAGCTGGGAAATGCGCGAGGCGCTGGAAATCGGCGCGGCCCTCGGGCTGATCCTGGGGGTCGTCGTCGGCGGGCTGATGCTGCGGCGGGCGCTGCGCGACCGGCACCGGGCCGAGGAAGCGCTGCGCCGGGCCTCGGGCGCGTTCACCGACCTGATGCAGGAACGCTTTGGGGAATGGGGGCTGACGCCGTCCGAAAAGGATGTGGCCCTCTTTGCGATCAAGGGCATGTCGACGGCTGAGATCGCCACGCTGCGGTCGACCAGCGAAGGCACGGTCAAGGCGCAGACCAACGCGATCTACCGCAAGGCCGGGGTGAGCGGGCGGTCGCAGCTGCTGAGCCTGTTCATCGAGGACCTGATGCGCGACGACGGGGCGGTCCGCCCGATGCCCGAGGCGGCGTCATCGGGTTCGGTCCCCGCAAGGTAGCCGAAGGTTCAGCTGCCGGAGTAAAGCTGCAGCACGTCGAGAGGCACGATGGCCAGCGTGGCCTGATGCGTCGCGGCGAGCCGGACCCTCGGGGCGGCACCTTCCTCGTGCGCCTGCAGGAAGCGGGTGGCGCAGAGGCACCACTGGTCGCCGGGTTTCAGGCCGGGGAAGCCATATTCGGGCCTGGGCGTGGACAGGTCGTTGCCAAGGTATTTCGACAGGGCCAGAAACTCGGCCGTCATCAGGGCGCAGACCGAGTGGACCCCGCGGTCCATCGGGCCGGTGTTGCAGCAGCCGTCGCGGAAAAAGCCGGTCACGGGATCGGCGGAGCAGGCTTCAAGCGGCTGGCCAAGGACGTTGATCGCGGGGAGCTTCATCGCATCAGGATGGCAGGGCGGGGGCGGATTGTCGAGGGGTGCCCGCGCGTGGGCAGAAGTTTCATCCGAAGAAAATCAGTGGGTTGGCTGCGGGCATTCAGGGTTTCGTAACCTTTGCCGCCACCACCACCTGGGGTCGGGCGGGTAGGAAATTGTGCGCTGACGCGCGAAGACCTTTTGTCTCGTCGTCGGGCTTCGCCTCCTCCTCGGTCATTGGGGGCGCTTCGCCCCCCAAACCCCCCGCCCAAACCCCCCGAGAGTATCTGGGCAAAGGGCAAGGAAAGGTTGCAGGGGCCGGGCTGGACCCTTGCCGGGGCTTTGTCTATAAGGCCGCCATGCAGATGGGCATGGTCAATCGGTCGCGAATTACCTGCCCGGCGGGCTGAGGCCCTGCCGGGTTTGACGTCCTGCCGCCGGTCCGGGTTTGCCCGGTGCCGATCTGCCCCTGATCCAAAGGTCCGATCCCCCATGTCCGCCGATACTGCCGCCCCTTCCGTTGACTACCGCGACACCGTGTTCCTGCCCGAGACGGCTTTCCCGATGCGCGCAGGCCTGCCGCAGCGCGAGCCGGACTGGCTGGCGCGGTGGGAGCGGATCGGGGTCTACGACCGGCTGCGGGAACGCTCGGCGGGGCGGGCGCCGTTCGTGCTGCATGACGGGCCTCCTTACGCCAACGGGCACCTGCACATTGGCCACGCGCTGAACAAGGTGTTGAAGGACATGGTGGTGCGGTCGCAGCAGATGATGGGTCGGGATGCGCGTTATGTGCCGGGCTGGGACTGCCACGGGTTGCCGATCGAGTGGAAGATCGAGGAGCAGTACCGCGCGAAGGGTCTGAACAAGGACGACGTGGACACGGTCGCCTTCCGGCAGGAATGCCGCCGCTTTGCCGAGCACTGGATCGACATCCAGCGCGAGGAGTTCAAGCGGCTGGGGGTCACGGGGAAGTGGGACCGGCCATACCTCACGATGGACTACCACGCCGAGGCGGTGATCGCGGACGAGTTCATGAAGTTCGTGATGAACGGGTCGCTCTATCAGGGGTCGAAGCCGGTGATGTGGTCGCCGGTGGAGAAGACCGCGCTGGCCGAGGCGGAGGTGGAGTATCACGACCATACCAGCCATCAGGTTTGGGTGGCGTTCCCGGTGGAAAGTTCGCAAGCCTCCGGCGGGGATATTTGGGCCAATATGAAAGCCCGTGTGGTGATCTGGACCACGACGCCCTGGACAATTCCTCAGAACAGGGCGGTGGCCTACAACCCAGAGATCTCCTACGGCTGCTATGAAGTGATCGGGAGACCCGAGGACAGCACGGCGACCATCGGTATGCGCTATATCCTGGCCGACAAGCTGGCGGCTGGCGTGCTGGCCGGGGCGAAGCTGGCCGAGGGGATGTGGCGGCGACTGGCCGCTGTGCCGGGCGATGAGTTGCGCGGCTTGGTCCTGGCGCATCCCTTCCGCGGCATCGAGGGCGGGAATGGGGAGTGGGACTACGACGTCCCCATGCTGCCCGGCGAGCATGTCACCGATGATGCCGGGACGGGGTTTGTGCATACCGCCCCCAGCCACGGGGATGATGACTATCAGCTGGGCGTGAAGTTCGGCCTCCCCATGACCTACAACGTCGAGGCGGATGGGTCGTATCGCGCCGACCTGCCGCTGTTTGGCGGGCAGCACATCATCCTGCCGGACGGCAAGGAAGGCCCGGCGAACGTGTCGGTCATCAAGCAACTCGCCTATTCCGGCGCGCTCTTTGCCAAGGCGAAGCTGAAGCATTCCTATCCGCATTCCTGGCGGTCGAAGGCTCCGGTGATCTACCGCAACACGCCGCAGTGGTTTGTCGCCATCGACAAGGCACTGGACGACGGGATGTCGACCTATGGTCAGACGATCCGCAGCCGCGCGCTGAACTCGATCAATCAACTGGTGGAGTGGACCCCGGCGACAGGCCGCAACCGCCTGCATTCGATGATCGAGGCGCGCCCCGACTGGGTGCTGTCGCGGCAGCGCGCCTGGGGTGTGCCGCTGACCGCCTTCGTCAAGAAGGGCGCGCGGCCGGATGCGCCGGACTTCTTGTTGCGCAACGCCGAGGTGAATGCCCGGATCAAGGCGGCCTTTGAGGCGGAAGGTGCGGATGTCTGGTATGTGCAAGGATTCAAGGAGCGGGTGCTGGATGGCATCGTGACTCCGTCCGATTATGAACAGGTCTTCGATGTGCTGGATGTCTGGTTCGACTCTGGCTCGACCCATGCCTTCGTCTTGCGCGACCGCGAGGACGGGTCGCCGGACGGGCTGGCGGACCTGTATCTGGAGGGGACCGACCAGCATCGCGGGTGGTTCCACTCCTCGATGTTGCAGGCCTGTGGCACCAAGGGCCGCGCGCCGTATCGGGGGGTGCTGACCCACGGGTTCACGCTGGACGAGAAGGGCATGAAGATGTCCAAATCGCTGGGCAACACCACGGCCCCGCAAGAGGTGATCGGCGAATACGGGGCCGACATCCTGCGGCTTTGGGTGGCGCAGTCGGACTACACCGCGGACCTGCGGATCGGGAAGGAGATCCTGAAGGGCGTCGCCGACAGCTACCGCCGCCTGCGCAACACCATGCGGTATATGCTGGGCGCGCTGGCCGGGTTCAGCGAGGCGGAGCGGGTGGAGCCTGCCCGGATGCCGGAGCTGGAGCGGTGGGTGCTGCATCGCCTCGGCGAACTCGATGCCGAAGTGCGCGAGGGCTATGCGAAGTATGACTTCCAGGGGGTATTCCAGAAGCTGTTCGCCTTTTGCACCACGGACCTGTCGGCGGTCTATTTCGACATCCGCAAGGACGCGCTGTACTGCGACGCCGCCGACAGTCTGCGGCGGCGCGCCTGCCGCACGGTGCTGGACCTGTTGTTCCACCGGCTGACGACCTGGCTTGCGCCCGTCCTCGTCTTCACCATGGAGGAGGTCTGGCTGGAGCGGTTCCCGGGCGAGGCATCCTCGGTCCATCTGGTCGATTTCCCCGAAACACCGAAGGCCTGGCGCGATGACGCGCTGGCGGCGAAGTGGGAAACCATCCGCGACGTGCGTCGGGTGGTCACCGGGGCGCTGGAGGTGCAACGGACGGCGAAGGTGATCGGGTCCTCGCTTGAGGCCGCACCGGAAGTGTTCGTCACCCCCGAGATGATGGCGCTCTTGGAGACGGTCACGTTCGAGGAGGTCTGCATCACCTCCTGCGTCTGGCTGTCCACGAAGCCGGCGCCGGAGGGGTCCTTCGCGCTGGCCGATGTGCCGCAGGTGGCGGTGGTGTTCGAACCGGCCAAGGGCGAGAAGTGCGAACGCTGCTGGCGTGTCCTGCCGGACGTGGGCAGCCACAAGCACCCCGGCACCTGCCAGCGCTGCAACGACGCGCTGGGCTGATCGCAGGGGGCTGAAACTTTTCGCCGCGATCCGTGGTATTCTTCCCGGAACAGGGAGGACACCATGATCCATCACAGCCCTTATCCGCCGATCACCCTGACCGGCGAAAGCATCACCGAGCGCGTGTTGCGCGGCCTTCAGGGCGACCCCGACCGCGTGGTGCTGATCGACGGGCCGTCAGGTGCCACGATGACGGCGGGGGCGCTGGAGGAGGGCATCCGGCGGCTTGCCGGGGGGCTGAAGGCCAAGGGCTTTGGCAAAGGCGATGTGGTGGCGATCCTTGCGCCGAACTGCCCGGACTATGCGGTCGTCTTTCATGGCGTGGCCTTTGCGGGGCTGACGATCACCACCATCAACCCGACCTACACCGCGCCCGAGATCGCACACCAGTTGAAAGATTCCGGCGCAAAGCTGCTGGTGACCGTCCCGGCGTTTCTGGAGATGGCCAGGTCTGCGGCGGACGGGCTTGAGATCGCGGTCATCGGCGAGGGGACGGATGCGACACCGCTGACCGCGCTGATGGGCGTGCCTTTGCCGGCACAGGCACCGGTTGATGCGGCGCGGGACGTGGCCGTGCTGCCCTACTCGTCGGGCACCACAGGGCTGCCGAAGGGCGTGCGGCTGACGCACCGAAACCTCGTGGCCAATGTCGACCAGTGCCTGGTCGTGATCGGCTGCGCACCGGGCGAATGGTCGGTGGGCTTTCTGCCCTTCTTCCACATCTACGGCCAGACTGTCCTCATGAACATGCATCTGGCGGCGGGGGCGGGCGTCATCACCCTGCCGCGCTTCGATCTGGCGCAGTTTCTTGCGCTGGTAGCACAGCACCGGACGCCGACCCTCTACTGCGCGCCGCCGGTGGCGGTGGCCATGGCCAAGCATCCGATGGTGTCGGAGTTCGACCTGACTTCGGTCGAGCGGTTCTTCTCGGGTGCGGCACCCCTGGGCGGCGAGGTCGGCGACGCGGTGGCGGCGCGGCTCGGCTGCCTGTCGGTGCAGGGCTACGGCATGACCGAGATGTCGCCGGTCAGCCATGCAACCCCGCGCGGGCAGGCGCGGAAGGGGTCGGTCGGGGTGACGCTGCCCTCGACCGAATGCCGGATCGTTGCCGATGGGCAGGATGTCGGCGTGGGTGTTCCGGGCGAATTGTGGGTGCGCGGGCCGCAGGTGATGGCGGGCTACCACAACCGGTCCGAGGCGACGGCCGAAACTTTGGTGGACGGCTGGCTCAAGACCGGCGATCTGGCCGAGGTTGACGCGGACGGCTGGGTCTTCATCCGCGACCGGCTGAAGGAACTGATCAAGGTCAAGGGCTTCCAGGTTGCTCCGGCCGAAGTGGAGGCGGCGCTTCTGACCTCGCCCATGGTCAGGGATGCGGCGGTCAAGGGCGTGCCGGATGACGAGGCGGGCGAGGTGCCGGTGGCCTTCGTCGTGCCCGCCGAGGGGGCGGACGAGGCCGCGATCCGCGCGCATCTGGCGGGACAACTGGCCCATTACAAGGTGCCGAGGTCCATCACCTTCATCGAGGCGATCCCGAAGTCGGCCTCGGGCAAGATCCTGCGGCGGATGCTTCCGGTCTGAAAGCTCGTCGAAGCCCTTCGGGCACTCCTCGCGCGGGTCACCGACGAGAGACTGAAAGGATCGAGGAGGCTGTCGAGCGGGAAAAACTTCGCCGGGGGCTCCAGTCCCCCGGCGAAGAGTCAGGCCGATGCGCCCACGGGGAGACCGCGAGGTGTCGGCGTCGAAGGAAAGCGCTGCGTTCTGGCATAGGCGTCGGCGAGGCTTTCACCCCGGCGCAGCGCCACCAGATCCTCACGGGTCAGGCCGATGTCGTCCAGAAGATGATCATCCTCGCGTTCCAGCAGGAACGCGGTCGAGCGGCGCAGCTGCAGAAGGGCGAAAATGCGGGCGAACATGGGCCAGGTCTCCTTTGCTTGAGACCCGGATATAGGACGCGATTTGACATTTCACAAACGAATAGGTTTCATGAGTGACATAAGAATGAATCATGGGTATCCCGATGCAGCCGCTGGACAGTGACCTGATGCGCAGTTTCCTTGCGGTGGCG
>JBIJDO010000128.1:0-7132 GCA_044344105.1 Tabrizicola sp. | reverse complement strand
TGCTTTTCGCGGTCAGGAAGTGATACGAGATGAACGTCGTCAGGGCCGGGTTGGTGACGACCTTGTCGGTGATGTTCAGTTCCTTGAAGTTTGCGACCGAGGTTTCGGTTTCGATCGAGTAGATGTCGACCTCGCCCTTGGCGAGCAATTCCGCGCAGTCGATCGGGTTCTTCGGCTGCACGACCTCGATCACCGGCGGGGCCAGGCCCTGCACTTCAAGGTCGCCCATCGGCCAGGCTTCCGGGCGGCAGAGCTTGGCCCCCGCATATTCGGAGAAGGACCGCGCATTGGCATACTTGCTGTCAGGCAGGGTGTTGAAGGTGTAGGCCGCTTCGTAGATCGGCAGCGAGAAGTCGAAGTCGGTACACATCCGGGCCGAAAACTCGCCCAGCATGTCCAGCTTGGAGCAGTCCGGCGCTTCCCAGGCGATGGACACGTCGAAGGCACCCGACGGCAGCAGCGTGTCGATGTGCGACATCCAGTCATCGACATAGGCGACGGTGTAGCCGCGATCGTTGCCGCCGCGCTGCATGGCGGTGGCCGCCATCCGGACGAAAATGCCGCCACCGGTGAGCGATTCGTCGGTGAAGGGCATCCAGTTGTTCGAGGTGACGAACTTCAGCGGCGGTTCGTAGACGTTGGACTTGGTCCGGGTGGTTTCCTGCTTCTGGGTCTCGGCCTCGATCACGGCGCTGAGTTCGGAATCCGGGGTCAGACGGCCGTCTTCGCAGGGCAGGATCAGCTGCAAACCGGCGGGCAGGCTGTTGGGGTTCGCCGCCAGCGCGTCGCGGTTGGCGTTGAAGATGTTCTGGTAGTCGAACGAGCCATAGGCGGCCTGGGCGATCGAGCCCAGCGTGTCGCCGTCGTTGACCGTGTAGGTTGTGCAAGCTTCTTGCGCGGACGCCAGAACCGGAAGCGAAATGATCGCTGCCGTCAGGGCGGTCAACCTTCTATTGCGTGCTGCGATTCTCATGGGGCGCTTTCCTTTTGGAGACATCTAGAGTCTGCGGGAACTGTACAAAAACCGAAACAATTCACTGGATGACGCAGAATAGGGTTTCATAAATGGCACGAATAAGGCGATCTGGTGGTCATTCTGGACCGTGATTGACTTTCGGATCAGTCCCTTGCGGGCGGATGCCGGAAAGGGGTCGGGCGCCTTGGAAGCGACGCGGAGCGCCGGAGTCCTGTCCGCTCGTGCGGACCTGAGACACGGCCCAACCACTTTCCGGCGCCCTGACGGACATGACGATTTCCCGTCAGGGGCGAGTGCTATTGCCGAAGGCTGTTCTGCGTCAGCGCGGTGGAAACGATGTCGTACCATTCGCCGGACTCGTACATCTCGATGACCCCGGCATCGATCTTGCCAATCATGTCGACAGCGCGGGCATTGCCCTTGTAGGCGATGACATGCAGGCTTTGCAGGGTCAGCAGCTGCGGATTCTGTTCGATCTCCTCCGCGAGGCCAAGTTTGGCGATGGCGGCATCGCCGACCTCTGCATCAATGGACACAAGGTCGACCTCGCCGGCGGCAAGGGCGGCAAAGCAATCCGACACCTCGACCGGGCGGAGAAGCGTGACTGTCGGCGCGGACAGGCCCACGCTGTCAAGCACGCCGGTCGTATAGCCTTCGGGTCTGCAGATGCGCTTGCCTTCAAAGGCGGCATAGGTCGTGGCCGCAGCCAGTCCGCTGTCCCGCATTGCGAAGAAGCCGTCGACGATTTCGTAGAGGGGCCCGGAAAACACGAAGTCGTTGCAGCGCGCCTGATCCCCTGGCGAGAGCATTTGAGTCCCTTCGCAATCGGGTCGCACCCAGGGGAAACTCAGATCATAGGCC
Organism: Tabrizicola sp.; assembly: GCA_044344105.1. Taxonomy (GTDB): domain Bacteria; phylum Pseudomonadota; class Alphaproteobacteria; order Rhodobacterales; family Rhodobacteraceae; genus Tabrizicola. The sequence continues at coordinate 5,295 of JBIJDO010000128.1, read as the reverse complement.
TCGGAGGGAAGCAGGGCGTCGATATGCGCCTGCCAGTCGTTGATGAAGGTCATGTTGTACGCGATGGCAGGGTCGGCGCGGAAGATCGCCATCTCGACCAGTTGGGTGAACATGCCGCCACCGGGCAGCATTTCATCGGCAAAGGGGGCATAGCCATTGCCGGTGACAAGGCGGATCGGCCGAGCGACCGTCGCGCTTTCCGTCACTGCTTCCGGCGCGGCGGACACCGGGATGACCGTTTCGGCCGCCGGCTGTTCGGCTTCGGCGGCTTTGGTCGCGGCGGGGTCGCAGGGGATGTCCAGTTTGACACCGATCTCGATCAGGTCGGCCTTCTCGCCGATGACCGAGACGTTGGCATCATAGATCACGCGGTAGAGGTCGGCATCGCCATAAGCGGACCGGGCGATGTAGCGCAGGTTGTCGCCCACGGACACCGTGTAGGTGGAGCATGCCTCTTGCGCGAACGCGGACGCGCCCGACAGGAAAAGCGCCGTGGTGCCGAACAGGAAAGTGCGTCGTGGTGCCATCAGTCTCATCTCCTTTGTCCGGTTGCGGGAACGGAAGACACCGGGCTCGGGTCGGTGCTGCCAGTCCCCGGGGTCCCCGGGATTATGTCTCTTTGCCCTGCGGGTCGGACGGAAGGTCAGGTCAACGGTCCTGCAACTGGTCTGACAGACAGGCTTCGGCCCTGCCGTTCGATCGCGCGGGCGAGGTGGTCGATCAGGGGATCAAGCTGCGCGGCATGACCCCAATCGTCGCGGCCGGAAGCGCTCACCGCAGAAGCAGGGTCGGGAGCAAGCCCCTCGTCTGCTTCAGGTCCGGTCCCGAGATCCATTCTAAGCGCCCGCATGGTTCACTCGCCCCCTGCAAGGGAAAGCTGCATGACCGCCTGAGTGACCTTGTTGGCGCGAACGATCGAGAACTCGGTCTGGGTCATATCGCGGGATACGAGATCGCCAAGGATCGTTTCAATCGTGGTCGGACCGTCCAAGGGTGCGCCCGTGGTCTTGTCGCGGAAGAGAATGTCCCCCTGCCGCAGGTTGGTCACGTCGGTCCTGGTGACGCCGGTCACCTCGGTCTTCCAGGTGCCATCGACAACGGTCGTGCGCAGACCGACGCCGTTTGCCAGATTGACCAGACGGATGGTGGCAACGGTCAGAAGCCCGGTGCCCTTTGCCCCGGCGGTATCGGTGTATTCGATCACGACCCGCGCCTTGCCGTCCGGGTCGACCGACATGGCATTCATGATCGCGACCGTGAGAGAGTCCGCCGACTGGATCGGCGCATTGTTGACCGCATGGATCATGACGCCGGGCGCAAGCCAGTCGCCCGCTTCTGCCGGATCGACCGTCGGGGAAAGGCGGGTGATCACGGCCACCGGCTTGCCACCGACGATCCGGTCGCTGGTCGAAAATGGCATGACGATGTCCCAGGCCGCAAAGACGACCTGATCGGCGCTCGGCTTGCCGGCCGGAGCCGCCAGCGGGGCAGATGCGACCTCGGCAGGCGCAGGCACGGTGTCCGCGACCGGTGACGGCTCGGTTGCGGCCTCGGTCTGGGGTTCGGGGGCAGGCTCGGGCGCGATCGTGTCGGCTGCTGCGACTGCGACAGGCTCGACCGCAGGAGAGGCCTCTTCGGCGGGTTGCGCTGCGGCTTCCGTGGCCGGATCGCTTGCCGGCGCCGTCACGGCAGCGGTTTCAGGTGCTGGAGCGGTGTCTTCGGTGGTGGCCGCTGTCGCGGCATCGCTGGCCGCGTCCGGTGAGGCTGCGGTTTCCGCGGCCAGAACGGTGGAGTCCGGGGCCGGGTCTTCGCGACCGCCAAGGAAAGTGTAACCAACAGCGACGACGATGATCGCCGCTGCGACCCCGGCCACAAGCTGAACCGGGCTTCTGCCGCGCGATGCCTCGACCGGGGTGGTCATCGGTGCCGGTTGTGTTGGGGTCCGCGACAAGGGCGGCGCGGTGCCGACCAGGCCCGAGCTTTCGGATGCGGGCTCGCGGGAGGCTTCGACGAGCCTGTGGACCACGGCGGATACGGTGTCGCCGCCTGCCCGCACCGTCCTTGCGCCGAACATCGCCAGCCATTCCGCCGCCGACTGCAGACGCTGCTTCGGCAGGGTGCTCATCGCGCGGTCGATCGCTTCCAGAAAGCCGGCCGGATACCCCGGATGGCGTCCGGTCAGCGGGGTGTAGGGATCGGGCCGGTCTTCCGCCAGCGCGGCAAGGCGCGCCTGGCCGTTGATCGGGGCCTCGCCGGAGATCACATGATAGAGCGTTGCCGCAAGGGCATAAAGGTCGCTCCACGGCCCCTGTTCCGACCCGGCGATATAGAATTCCTGCGGCGAGTAGCCGTCCTTGACCACCCGCAGCGCCGACATGGCGCGGGTGCTTTTCGAGGCCTGTTCGCGCGCAGCCCCGAAGTCGATCAGGATCGGCTCGCCCGACTTGTCGATCAGCACGTTGTCGGGCGAGATGTCCCGATGCAGCATGTCGTTGTCGTGGATGAAGCCCACCGCGACCAGAAGCTTCTCGGTGATGTTCACGATCTGGTCAGGCGTCAGGCGCGGGCCTTCACCGTCGATGATCTGCTGCAGGTCCAGCCCGTCGATGAAGTCGATCGCCATGTAGGCGGTGCCGTTGTCTTCGAAGACCTGATGCACGGCGACGATGTTCGGATGGATGATCTTGGCCAGGTTCCGGGCTTCGCGCACGAAAAGCTGGACGATGGACCGCAGTTCGGCGGTATGGGCCCGCGACCGGGCGGCGACCACGGCCTTGCTGCGGCGGCAGAACGAGCTTGGGAAGCATTCCTTGATCACGACATCGCGGTCGAGGCTGTCCTTGGCAAGATAAGTGATGCCGAACCCGCCGCTGTTGAGATAACGCGTGATCGTGTACTGACCCTTCAGCAGCTTCGCGCCGGGTTGCAGTTCGTCGATAAGGTCATCGACCTCGTCGTCGATTGCGGCATCGGCCGCTTTCTGCTGCGCCATGTCCTTCACCCTTCCCGCAATGGCACACGACGTCGGTGGAACATCTGTGCAAACGGGGGCGACAGGCTTGCCGCTCTGCCCAGGTTGCACGGATTATCGTCCACACAAGCGCACCAATCCACTCTGCATTGGATGGTTGTGGATGAGGGCGAAAATGGGGCGCTCGAAAGGAGATTTGAAGGACCCACAGGCACAACCAAGGCGGGCAATGGTGCCCGGCCGAATGCGGGAGCGGCGGCTTCTTGACGCGGTCAGGGTGGCCGGTTGGCGTCGATGCCGTCACCGTCTGGGCAGGTTGCCGTCTTCGATCCAGGCGTCAATTATGGCGAGCGCCGTCTCGGCAAAAACCGGGTCGTTCAGATGGGCGTCAAGCTCCACCAGCCGGACATTCTGCGGGCAGGATCGGCGCAGCTCGTCGCAGAAGGCCGCCAGCCCCTGCGGGTCGCACAGCGGCTCGCCCGGCATGTCCCAGCAATGCCCGCCTTTCACCGGCAGGAGGAAGACCACCGGACCCTTGGCGGAGCCAAGCTTGCGGCAGACTTCGCGCGCGACGGCCCGGCGCTGGTCAGGGGTCTGCAGGACGGTGGTCAAAAGGCGGTTGTGGGCATGGGCCGGGGTGTCCCTGAACGGGGCGGGCAGGGGTTGCCAGCCGACAAGGTCCACCAGGTCCAGGCAGCCGATCGACACGATCTGCGGCACGCCCATCCGCCCGGCATTGGTCAGCCGGTCCTCGCCCGCGCTGATCGACGAGCCGAAGAGGTGGTTCGCCACCTCCTGCGGCGCGAGGTCCAGCACGGCGGCAAAGGCCCCCTGCGCCGCCAGGCTTTCCAGCGCCCGCCCGCCCATGCCGGTGCCGTGGAACACCGCAACTTCGAAGCCGCGCGCCTCAAGCGCCGGTTTCAGCGCCACCATGTAGGTCACGACCTTGGAGTTGAAGCCGGACATCGCGATGATCGGGCGTTGCCCGACGGTCATCCGGACCGCCCGCGCCGCGCCCAGAACCGCCCCCGCCGCCTGCGACAGCGTGGCCTTGCAGACCGAGTTCAGCCCGTAAAGCCCGCCGGCCCAGAGGATCATCTGGATGTCCGCCGCCACCCGGCCGGGCGGGATCAGCGGCGAGAAGCTGATGGTCGAGACGACGTATTTGGGCACGCCCAGCGGCAGGGCTGCACAGACGTCCAGCGCGAGATCGGTGCCCATCGACCCGCCAAGCACGATCACCCCGTCAAAGCGCCCGTCGCGGTGCATCCGGGCGGCAAGGGTCGCGGCGCCCAGTGCCATCACCTGCATCGCCGTGTTCTCGTTGCCCGAGGCGACAACCTCGTCAATCGTGGACCCTGCCGCTTCGGCCACCTGATGCTTGGAAATGTCGGTCGCAGCCTTGGGGTCGCCCAGCACGGATACATCCATGCTGATCACCGCGCCGCCCTGTGCGTGCAGGACTTCCGCGATGTAGGTCAGCTCATCGTCCTTGGTGTCGTAGGTGCCGACGACAAGAATGCGGTTGCCCATGTCTTTTCCCAAATCTGGCCCCTAAAGCTGGATCCACGCGGTCTTGAGGTCGGTGTACTTCTCCAGCGCATGCAAGGACTTGTCGGCCCCGTTGCCGGATTGCTTCATGCCCGACAGGGGCACCGTCACATCCGCCCCGCCATAGGTGTTGACGTGGACGACGCCCGACCGGATGCCCCGCACCATGCGGTGCGCCCGGCTCAGGTTCCCGGTCCAGACCCCTGCCGCAAGGCCGAAATCGCTGGCATTGGCCAGTCGCAGGGCCTCGGCCTCGTCGGTGAAGCTCGTGACTGCCAGCACCGGCCCGAAGACCTCTTCCCGGTACAGCCGATGCTCGGGCTTCACCCCTGTCACGATGGTCGGGTCCATGTAATAGCCCCCCATCTCGGCCAGCGCGCGGGTGCCGCCTGTGACGATCTCCCCGCCCTCGCGTGTCGCATCGGCGACAAAGCCGAGGTTGCTCTCCAGCTGCGTCAGCGAGTTCACCGCGCCGACCTGTGTCTCAAGCCGCAAGGGATTGCCGACCGCCATCTTCCGCGTCGCCGCCGCCAGTTCGGTGACGAAAGCATCATGCACCGGGGCCTCGACCAGAAGCCGCGAGCCCGCGACGCAGACCTGACCGGCATTGCGGAAGATCGCGTTCGCCGCCGCCTTCGCCGCCGCGCCAAGGTCCGGCGCATCGGCGAAGACCACGTTCGGGGACTTGCCGCCCAGTTCCAGATAGCAGCGCTTCAGGTTCGACTGGGCCGCATACTGCAACAACCGCCGTCCCGTCGCGCCCGAACCGGTGA
>JBIJDO010000114.1:0-7942 GCA_044344105.1 Tabrizicola sp. | reverse complement strand
AATCCGCCAAGGGAGCGGGAAAGGCTCCGGCAGGTCGCAAGGGTTCCGACCGGGTCGCCTGGGGCAGGCCGCCGATCCGGTCCAGCGCCGTTGCCAGCGCGTCCTCGCTCATGGCGACCGCATCGGCCTGTTCCAGAAGCGCGCCGCCCACGGCATCGAACGTCGCAAGTTGCGCCCGGCATTCGTCGCAGAGCGACACATGGGTCGCCACGACCAGGTTGAACGCCTCGGGCAACTGACCCGCCGCGTAGGCCATCAGAAGCTGGTCCGAAAGATGGTGCCGTATCGTCATGTCGTCGTCGTCCTTCAACTCATCTGGTGGCGCAGTTTCTCCAGCGCCAGCCGTATCCTCGATTTGATCGTCCCCAGGGGCAGGCCCGTTTCAGCGGCGATTTCGCTGTGCGAGAGGTCCCCGTAGAAAGCCCGTTCGATCAATGTCCGCTGCGGCGCGGGCAACTGGGCAAGTGCCCGCCCAAGCCGTTCCGTCTCTTGCCGGATTTCCATTGCCTCGGCCTGATCGGGCTCCGGCTCGGGCCCCCAGTCCAGCTCTTCCGGCTCGGCCCGGCGCGACCGGCGCAGGGCGTCGATCCGGCGGTTGCGGGCAATGGTGTAGACCCAGGTCGACACGCCGGCCCGCGCCGGATCGAAAAGATGCGCCTTCTGCCACAGCGTGGCCATGACGTCCTGCGCGCATTCCTCGGCCAGCGCGGCCCCCGCCCCCGATTTCATCAGGAACGCCTTCACCCGGGGCGCAAAGTGCCGGAACAGCGCGGCAAATGCCGCCCTGTCCTGGTGATCGCGCACCTTCAGAAGAAGATCGGCCCAATCCGTCTCGTCCTTCACCACCGCCAACGATCCGTCCTTCTTCCGACGCAAACCGGAGTTCTCATTCACACCGTGAGGGTATGTCTGAAAGTCCTGCCTGGACACAACGGGTCTGCCGACATCGAGCATCATGTGCAAGATACGCCGACTGCCCGAAAACGGATCACTGTGGTCGGAACTGAGGCCGGCGGGCCACAGGTCAAGACTGCGTGTCAACTCTGTTTGACAGAATTTTCAATCCTGCCACGGTGCCCAGACCCGATACGAAACTTTCCCCCGCTTCGGCGCGTAAATCGCAGACGGGTGATCCGGGCAGATACCCGGCGCGTACACGTCGTCAACTAGGGAAGGAACATCCTGGAATGCCGTTCGAACGCCTTGGGCAGGCTCCCCGCCGCATCGCTGTCATCGGGGGGGGCATTTCCGGCATGGCCGCAGCCCATCTTCTTGCCGACCGTCATTCCGTCGTGCTCTTCGAGCGCGAGCCGCGTCTTGGCGGTCACGCGCGGACGGTGATCGGGGGCAAGCGAAAAAACCAGCCGGTCGATACCGGGTTCATCGTCTTCAACCGGGTCAACTACCCCCACCTTGTTCGGCTGTTCGAAAAGCTGGGCGTGCCGACGACCGAAAGCCGGATGTCCTTTGGCGCATCGATCCGGGGCGGCGCGCTGGAATACGGGCTGGCATCGGTCGATTCGATCTTCGCGCAGCGCCGCAACGCCTTTTCGCCCCGCTTCCTGCGCATGCTGTCCGACATCCTGCATTTCAACCGCAATGCCGAGGCGGTCGCCAACGACCCGGCCATGACCATCCGCGAGCTTCTGGAACGCCTTGGCACCGGGAAATGGTTCCGTGACCACTACATCACCCCGTTCTCCGGCGCGATCTGGTCGACTCCGAAGGCGGGCATCCTTGATTTTCCCGCCGCGCCTCTGGTGCGCTTTTTCCGCAATCACGCGCTTCTGGACTTCGATGGCCAGCACCAGTGGTATACGGTCAAGGGCGGCTCGGTCGAATATGTCCGTCGCCTGCAGTCGGCGATGACGGCGCAGGGTGTCGACATCCGCCTTGGGGCCGCTGTCGCCGGGGTCCGGCGCGAGGCCGGTGCGGTCTTCGTCCGCGCCGAAGGCGATGAATGGGAGTTGTTCGATGACGTGGTCTTCGCGACCCATTCCGACATCACGCTGAAGCTTCTGTCCGACGCCACCAGTCCCGAAGCGGCGGCCCTCTCGGCTATCCGTTACCAGCCGAACGAGGCGGTGCTGCATTCCGACCCCTGCCTCATGCCAAGGTCGCGCAAGGTCTGGTCGTCCTGGTCCTATGTCGAGCCGAAGTCCGGGCCGGGCGACCGGATCGACCTGACTTACTGGATGAATTCCCTGCAGCCGATCCCTGAGGACGACCCGCTGTTCGTCACCCTGAACACGACGCGGCCGATCCGGGACGACCTGATCCATGACGTGACCACCTTCCACCACCCGGTGTTCGACGTGGCAGCCTTTGCGGCCCAGGACCGGCTTCGCGCGATGAACGGCAGCCGCAACACCTGGTTCTGCGGGGCCTGGATGCGCAACGGCTTTCATGAGGACGGCTTTGCCTCGGCGGTCGATGTCGTGACCGCCATGACCGAGCGGCACGCGCTTCGGCTGGCGGCATGACCGGCGTCGAACACCTGCGGGCCGAGACCTTCCACGGTCGCAAGGGTGTGGTGAAGAACGCCTTCCGCTATTCGGTTGACTACGTCCTTCTCGACCCGGAGCGCTCAAGGGGACCTGCGCTCTTCTCGCGCAACCGGGGCAATCTCATGTCGCTGCAGGATCGCGACCACGGCGGGGCTCCGGGACAGGGTACCGGGGCCGCCTGGGCGCATGAGGTGCTGAAGGCCCATGGCATTGCCGTCGATCGGCTGCTCCTTTTGGCGCAACCCCGGCTCCTTGGCCATGTGTTCAACCCTGTCAGCTTCTGGCTGGCCCTTGGTCCCGAGGGCGACCTAAGCGCCGTGATCGCCGAGGTGACCAACACCTACGGCGACCGGCATTCCTATCTCTGCCACCGCGAGGACCGTCTGGCCCTGACCCGCGAAGACACCGTGACCGCGAAGAAGATCCTGCACGTCTCGCCGTTCCAGCCGGTCGAGGGCCGCTATGATTTCCGTTTCGACGTCCGGCCGGACCGGATCGGCATCTGGATCGACTATACCAGTGCGACCGGGGGCCTTTACACCAACCTGATCGGGCCACGGCTGCCCCTGACCAACGCGGGCATCCTTGCCTCTGCCTTCCGCCGTCCCTTCGGCTCGCGCCGGGTCCTGGCGCTGATCCACTGGCAGGCGCTGAAGCTGTGGTGGAAGCGCGTGAAGTTCCACAGTCGCCCCGTGCCCCCTGCCGAAGACGTCTCGCGATGACAGGGGCAGACCGGCTGCCCGCCTGGTCGCTCTTTGCGGCGCTGATCGCGATGGCGGGCCTGCCGATCTACATCCACGCGCCGAAGTTCTATGTCGACAGCTATGGCACGTCGCTGGCCGCGATGGGCTTCACGCTGGCGGCGCTTCGGCTGATCGACGTGGTCCAGGACCCGCTCCTTGGCTGGCTGGCCGAGGCGACGCGCCCCCGCCGCCGGAGCGGAGTCGCGCTGGCCGTCGCGGTGATGGTCGCCTCGCTGGCCGCGCTATTCGCCGTGTCTCCCCCGACGGTGCCGCTCTTGTGGTTCGCGCTCTGCCTGACCGGGCTGTTCAGCGCCTTCTCGTTCCTGACGATCTGCTTCTATGCCGAAGGTGTCGCCAAGGCCCGGGGCCTTGGTCCCGAAGGCCATATCCGGCTGGCGGGCTGGCGCGAGGGCGGCTCGCTCCTGGGCGTCTCGCTGGCCGCGACCGCACCGGTTGCCTTGGGCGCGGTCACCGACCAGCCCTTTGCCGCCTTTGCCGCCCTGTTCGCCGCCGTCGCCCTGGTGGCGACCCTTGCCATGCGGCGCGAATGGCAGGGCCATCCGGCAGGCCCGTCTCCCGGTCCCGTGGCACTCTTCCGCCCCGTCCTGGCCGACCCGACCGCAAGACGCCTTCTCTTGATCGCGCTTCTGAACGCCGCCCCCGTCGCCGTCACCTCGACGCTGTTCCTGTTCTTCGTCGAAAGCCGCCTCGGGGCACCGGGCTGGGAGGGGCCGCTGCTTCTTCTGTTCTTCCTGTCGGCTGCGTTCTCCACGCCCCTCTGGAGCGGTCTTGCCCGCCGCCACGCGCCGAAACCCGTGCTTCTGGCCGCCATGTCGCTGGCGATCCTGGCCTTCCTCTGGGCGCTGAGCCTTGGCACCGGCGATCTGGTGGCCTTTGCCGTGATCTCGGCCGCCTCCGGCGCTGCGCTCGGGGCCGACCTGACACTGCTGCCGGCACTCTTCGCCCGTCGCCTGGCCGAGACCGGCACGGCAGAGGCGGCGGCCTTCGGCCTCTGGTCCTTCGTGTCGAAGCTGTCCCTGGCGCTCGCCGCCCTGATCATCCTTCCGGCCCTGGACGGTCTGGGCTTCAAGCCCGGACAGGACAATGACGAAGCGGCCCTCTGGTCACTGACACTGATCTATGCGGGCCTGCCTTGCGTATTGAAGATCACAGCCATCGTGCTTCTGTCCGTGACCCCGCTTTCCGACCAGACCAAGGATGCCGCACCGTGACCAGCTTTGCCTATATCCTTATCGGAGTGCTGCTCGCCCTGGCCGTGATCGGCCTTCGGCAGCGCTATGGATCGTTCCTGGCCCAGCGCCCGGCGGACTATGCCGGCAAGGGCCCGATCTTCGACCTCAAGCAGCACCTGTCCGGCCCCATCCAGTGCGAAGGCGTGATCTTCGGGCCGACCGGTCGCGTGACCTCGCGCTTCGTCGCCAGCATGGAGGGGACCTGGGCCGGCGATACCGGCACCCTCGCCGAGGTCTTTCACTATGACAGCGGCAGCGTCCAGCACCGGGCCTGGACGCTTGCGCTGCAGAAGGACGGGGGCATCGTCGCCACCGCCCCGGATGTCGTCGGACAGGGTGCAGGCCGGGTGCAGGGCTCCGGGGTCGTCCTGCGCTACCGCATCCGGCTGACGCCCGAGGCCGGGGGCCATGTCCTCGACGTGACCGACTGGATGTACCTGATGGAGAACGGCACGATCATGAACCGCTCGCAGTTCCGCAAGTTCGGCATCCAGGTCGCCGAACTCGTGGCCACGATGCGCCCCGTGACGCCGTCCGCCGCCAGCAGCATGCCGATGCTTTCCGCCGCAGAATGAGGGACTTCACCGGCAAGCGCTACTGGCTGGTCGGCGCATCCGAAGGTCTGGGCCTTGCCCTGGCGCGACTGCTCAGTGCAGCGGGTGCCGAAGTGATCCTTTCGGCCCGCAGCGAGGCCGCGCTGGCCGGGGCGGTGGCAAGCCTTCCGGGAAAGGCCTCGGCGCTGGTGGTGGATGTCGCTTCGACCGAAAGCGTCCAGGCCGCTGCGGCCGACCTGCCCGAGGTTGACGGGATGGTGTTCCTCGCCGGAGTCTACTGGCCGATGCGGGCGCAGGACTGGAATGCGGCAGAGGCCGAGACGATGGCCAACGTCAATTTCACCGGCTGCATCCGGGCCGTCGGTGCCGCCCTGCCCGGCATGCTGGCCAGGGGGCGGGGGCATCTGGTGATCACCGGGTCGCTGTCGGGCTTCCGCGGCCTGCCGGGTGCGATCGGCTATGCCGCGTCGAAGGCGGGGACGATGGTGCTGGCCGAAAGCCTTTATGCCGACCTGCGCAAATCCGGAATCGCCGTCCAGCTGGCCAACCCGGGGTTCATCCGCACCCGGCTTACCGCCAAGAACGATTTCTCGATGCCCTTCATCATGGAACCCGAGGCCGCCGCCCGGATCATGTTCCGCCACATGCAGACCGACCGCTTCAAGATCAGCTTTCCGACGCTGTTCTCCTGGCTCTTCCGGGGCAGTCAGGTGCTGCCGGACTGGCTCTACTACCGGATGTTCCCGCCCAAGGCCTGACCCGCGTCGCGGGGCCTTGTGACCGCGCGCGGAACCGGCGACAACCCCGGCATGTTCGAAGTCGCCACCCATCTTGCGCTGATCCTGATCCTTGTGGCCTTCGTTGCCGGGTTCGTCGATGCCATCGCCGGGGGCGGCGGGCTGATCGTCGTGCCCGCCCTCCTCCTTGCCGGTGCCTCCCCGGTCGAGACACTGGCGACCGCCAAACTGCAGGCCAGCTTCGGGTCCGGCACGGCAGCCCTGTCCTATGCCCAAGCCGGCCAGGTGCAGCTGTCGCAGCAGTTGCCGATGGCGATCATCGCCGCGCTGGCCGGGGCGGCAGGCGCGACGGTGGCGCATCTCGTCCCGACCGAGACCCTGCGCCTGATCATGCCGGTCGTCCTGATCGGTGTCGCCGCCTTCTTCGCCTTCAAGCCCGGCCTGACCGACATTGCGCGCGCCGAACGCATGCGCCCCGCAGTCTTTGCGGCCACCCTCGTTCCGGCCATCGCCGCCTACGACGGCTTCTTCGGCCCCGGCACCGGCAGCTTCCTGATGCTCGGCTTCGTCTACCTGGCAGGTTACGGCATCCTGAAGGCCACGGCACATGCCAAGCTGCTGAACTTCGGATCGAACCTCGGCAGCCTTCTGGTCTTCATCACCACCGGTGCGACCTGGTGGGCCGTCGGTCTGGGCATGGCGGCGGGTCAGGTGCTGGGGGCCGCCCTTGGGGCAAGGCTCGCCATGCGCATCGGCGCGCGGCTGATCAAGCCGCTTCTGGTCACCGTCTCCACCGCCATGGCGCTGCGCCTCTTGTGGCAGGCAGTCTTGGGCTAACCGCCCCACCCGTCGCTCTGCATTTCGCGCAGGCGGCTTGCGGTGCGCTCGAACTCGAACGACCCCTCGCCTTCGATGTACAGCCGCTCCGGGGCTTCGGCGGCGGAGGCGACCAGCCGGACCCGCGCCTCGTACAAGGCGTCGATCAGGATCACGAAGCGCCTGGCCTCGTTGTAGTTGGCCGAGGACAGTTGCGGGATGTCCTCCAGGATCAGGACGCGGACCGCACGGGCGATCGCCAGATAGTCCCCCGCGCCAAGCGGTTTGGAACAGAGGTCCCAGAAACTCGCCCGGCCAACCCCATTGGCAAAGCGCGGCAGCTGAACGCTCCGGCCCGTGACCTCCAGCACCAGCGGCGCTTCCACGGCACCGCCCGTCAGGTCCGTCCAGATGGCGTCGATCCGCCCTTCCGCGCTGCGGGCCGGATGGAAATAGACCTGCGCGCCCTGCAAACGGTGCTGGCGGTAGTCGGTCGGGCTTTCCAGTTCCACGACCGCCATCCGTTCCTCCAGCATGGCGATGAAGGGCAGGAACAGCGCCCGGTTCAGCCCGTCCCTGTACAGGTCCTGCGGCGGGCGGTTCGAGGTGGCGACGACCACGATCCCGGCGGCGAACAGCTTTTCGAACAGGCGCCCGACGATCATCGCATCGGTGATGTCGGTGACCTGCATCTCGTCGAAGGCCAGCAGCCGAAGGTCGCGGGCCATCTCCTCGGCGACGGGTGCGATGGCATCCTCGACTCCGCTTTTGCGGGCTTCGTGCAGGCCGCGATGCACCTCCTGCATGAAGGCGTGGAAATGCACCCGGCGCTTCTGGCGGATCCCGGTCGCGGCGGTGAAGAGGTCCATCAGCATCGACTTGCCGCGCCCCACCCCGCCCCAGAGATACATCCCCTTCGGCGGCAGGATCGGCTTGGCGAACAGGCCCGCGAACAGGCCGACCTTCCGGTGCGCATTGGCCTCCAGCCAGACCCGCAGGTCCTCCAGCGGCGGAAGCACCGCATGCTGCGCGGGATCGGGCCTCAGAAGTCCCTCGGCCACGCGGGCCTCGTAAAGCTCGGTCAGGGTCTTCCGCATGGGCCAGACTTAGCGGCGGCAGGCAATCAAGGGAAGGGCGACCTGGCGGTGCCGGCGGCGGCAAAGCCGACTATCCGCACGGAACTCCGGCTGCTAGGTTTCGGGAATGGCGAAAAATCGCATCCTTGGCGGGCCACCGACGGCTGCGCCGACCGGGCCGGTTGCCGGGGCCGTGAGCCGGGTCACCTTCGTCATCGTGCCGCGCTTCAACATGGCGACGCTGATCACCATGATC
>JBIJDO010000112.1:0-8026 GCA_044344105.1 Tabrizicola sp. | reverse complement strand
CGTCCCGATGAGCTTCCCGACAGCTACAGGCGCTATCTGGTCAACGGGTTGCGCGACCATTTCGACATGCCGGGCACGCCGATCCGGCTGTTCCTGCGCAGCCAGGGCGACCAGAACCCGTGGAAGGAACGCAAGTTCAACACGCCCTCGCGGCTCCGGAAACACAAGGAAAAGAACACCGGGCAGTAGCCGCGTGACGATTTCTTGAAAGAAATCGGACCGGAGCCTTTGAAGGCTCCGATGCGGAATTTTCGAAAATTCCGCTACCCGCGCCGGGCACTCAGTGCCGTCGCGCCCAGCATGACCAGCGCACCCATTGCCGCAGCCCCCGCGACCAGCGGCGTGTCCGTCCAGTTCACCACGATCACCCCCGCAAGCGCCCAGACCACCGTCAGCCCGTAGACCGGCATCCGGGGCTTCCGTCCCTGCACGCCCAGCGCAAGGACGAGGACCAGCGCCAGCATCGCCAGCGCCGAAGCGGTGTTCGACAGCACCCCGTGGCCCGCGATCAGCACCCCGGTCGAAACCGCCGCCGCCGCCGTCAGCCAGCCCGCGAAGATCGCCAGCGGCGCGGACAGAAGCCAGCGGTCCGGCTCGGTCGGTGCGCGGAGAAAGGCCAGCAAAGCGCCACCGGCCATCACCCAGATCGTCACCGTCCCCCAGACCGCACTTTGCCCCGCGATCCAGAGCCAGACCACGCCCACCGCAATCGCGACCGTCAGGGGCAGGCGGGGTGCCTCCCAGTCAGGGGCCTCGGCCCGCTGCCAAAGCCCATAGACGGCATGGAGGATCAGCCAGAGATAGATCACCGACCAGATCGAGAAGGCATAGCCTGCAGGCTGGATCGCCGGGCGTCCGATGTCGACCGGGAAGAGCGACGGATCATAGCCGGTGAAGGGCGGCGTCACGATGGGGGCGACACCGAAGGCCAGCGTCACCAGAAGCAGGATCAGGGCGGGCAGGCGCGGCATCGGACACTCCGGGAAGGGGCAGGCCAGCGAAAGGGCCAGCCCTGCAAAGGGGTTCCCGGTGTCAGACGAGCGTTCCGTCCGCCGTGATCCGGGTCTTGCCCTGAAGATAGGGCACCAGCGCTGCCGGCAAGGTCACCGACCCGTCCGCCTCCTGCCCGTTCTCCAGCACGGCGATCAGGCAGCGCCCCACGGCCAGCCCCGACCCGTTCAGCGTTGCCACGAACTCCGGTTTTCCGCCCGCTGGCCGGTAGCGTGCGTTCATCCGCCGCGCCTGGAACTGGCCGCAGGTTGAGCAGCTTGAGATCTCGCGGTAGGTGTTCTGCCCCGGCAGCCAGACCTCCAGGTCATGCGTCTTCTGGCTCCCGAATCCCATGTCGCCGGTGCAAAGGACGATGGTCCGGTAGGGCAGGCCCAGCCGCTCCAGCACCGCCTCGGCGCATTTCGTCATCCGCTCGTGTTCCGCCAGCGCCGTTTCCGGCGTGCAGATCGTCACCATCTCGACCTTCTCGAACTGGTGCTGGCGCAGCATGCCCGTGGTGTCCTTGCCCGCCGACCCGGCCTCGGAGCGGAAGCAGTGCGTATGCGCTGTCAGCCGGATCGGCAGCGCCGCCTCGTCCAGGATCTCGCCCGCGACCGAGTTGGTCAGCGTGACTTCCGAGGTCGGGATCAGCCACCAGCCGTTGGTGGTCTGATAGCTGTCCTCGGCGAACTTCGGCAGCTGGTTGGTGCCGAACATGGCATCCTCTTTCACCAGAACCGGAGTCCAGGTCTCGGCCAGCCCATGCTCGGATGTGTGCATGTCCAGCATGAACTGCGCCAAAGCCCGGTGGACGCGCGCCACCGCCCCTCGCAGCACGACGAAGCGGCTGCCCGACAGCTTGGCCGCCGTATGGAAGTCCAGCCCGTCCTTCGCGCCCGGAATCTCGAAATGCTCCAAGGGCTTGAACGCCATGTCACGCGGGGTGCCCCAGCGCCGGATTTCCACGTTCCCGCTTTCGTCAGGGCCGTCCGGCACTTCGTCCAGGGGCAGGTTCGGGATGCGCGACAAGGCATCGCGCAACCGTGCATCCTCCAGCCCGGCTTCCTCGGTCAGCCGCGCGCCCTCGGCCTTCTTCTCGGCCACCAGCGCCCGCAGCCGCTCGAACTCGGCGTCGTCCCCGCGCGCCTTGGCCGCGCCCACGTCCCTGGACGCGGCATTCTGCGCCGCCGCCGCCGTTTCCGCCGCAAGGATCTTCGCCCGCCGCGCCTCATCCGTCGCCAGCAACTCCGCCGACATCCCCGCCAGCCCGCGCCGCGAAAGTGCGGCGTCGAACGCAGCCGGGTTTTCGCGGATCAAACGGATGTCGTGCATGGCTCTGGTCTCCTGAAACCGTGTGCGCGCGCTTATGCCCGATAACCGGGCAGGGGGGAAGGCACCGCCAGCCCGGCGATCCCGCTTGCGCCCTCTGGCAAAGCGCTTCGAAAGGCCTTACATGAGCCGACAATCGCACACGGGCACGGCATCGCCGCAAGCCCGACGCTCCAGAGAGGATGCTCATGTTCGCCACCCCCGCCTTCGCGCAAGCCGCAGGTGCCGCCCCCGGCGGTGCAGCGGTCTTTGCCCAGTTCCTGCCGATCATCCTGATCTTCGTGATCTTCTACTTCCTCCTGATCCGCCCGCAGCAGAAGAAGATGAAACGGCACCGCAGCATGGTCGATGCCCTGCGCCGGGGCGATCAGATCGTGACCGCGGGCGGGATCGTCGCCAAGGTGTCGAAGGTCCAGGACGACGGCATGGTCGAGGTCGAGATCGCCGAGGGCGTCAAGGTCAAGGTCATCAAGCACACCATCACCCAGGTCCTGAACAAGACCGAACCTGCCCCGGCAAGCTGAGACTGACCGATGGAATCGATGGCGCTCTGGAAGCGGATCCTCATCCTCCTTGTCTGCGGCTGGGGGGTCGTCGTCGCGATGCCGAACCTGTTCTACGCCCAGGTCGAGCGCCACAATGACGCGGCCGCGGCCATCGAGGCGGCGGGCGGCACTGCCGATGCCGAACAGTCGGCCGCCCTTGCCGAATGGCCGGGCTTCCTGCCTTCGGCGCTGATGAACCTTGGTCTCGACCTGCGCGGCGGCGCGCATCTCCTGGCCGAGGTCAAGGTCGAAGACGTCTACAAATCCCGGATGGATTCGCTCTGGCCCGAGGTGCGCGATGCCCTGCGAGACTTGCGCGATCAGGTGGGTGCCGTCCGCCGCGCGCCCTCGCCCGATGACGTGCTGCGGGTGACCCTGTCGAACCCCGAAGGCATGGCAGCGGCACTTGAGGCGGTCCGTGCGCTGGGCTCCAGTGTCGTGTCGCTGACCGGGGTCGGCCAAAGCACGCTGGACGTCACTTCCGAAGGCAACGACATCGTCGTCCAGTTGTCCGAGGCCGAAAAGCAGGCCACCGACGAACGCACGATCCAGCAGTCGCTGGAGATCATCCGCCGCCGGGTGGACGAGGCCGGGACCCGCGAACCGACGATCCAGCGCCAGGGCGAGGACCGGATCCTGATCCAGGTGCCCGGCATCGGTTCGGCACAGGAACTGAAGGCCCTGATCGGCCAGACCGCGAAGCTGACCTTCAATGCCGTGGTCAGCCGCACGACCGACGCGGGTGCCACGCCCGGCGCACGGAACGTGATCCTGCCATCCCTTGACGAGGAGGGCGTCTACTACATCGTCGAGGACGCCCCCGTCGTCTCGGGCGAGGACCTGGTCGATGCCCAGCCCTCCTTCGACCAGAACGGCCGGCCCGCCGTCAGCTTCCGCTTCGACACGACCGGGGCGCGAGCCTTCGGCGACTACACTGCTGCCAATATCGGGGCACCGTTCGCCATCGTCCTTGACGGCGAGGTGATCTCGGCCCCCGTGATCCAAAGCCATATCCCCGGCGGATCGGGCATCATCACCGGCAATTTCGACGTCGAGGGCTCGACCCGGCTGGCCGTCCTGCTCCGCGCCGGGGCGCTTCCGGCCGAAATGAACTTCCTCGAAGAACGCACGATCGGCCCGGAGCTTGGCCAGGACTCGATCGACGCGGGCAAGACCGCCGGGATCATCGGGCTGGTGGCCGTCGCAGCCTACCTCGTTGCATGCTATGGGCTTTTCGGCGTCTTCGCCAACCTGGCGCTGGCCATCAACATCGCGCTGATCCTTGCAGTCATGTCGGCCATCGGTGCGACCCTGACCCTGCCGGGGATCGCCGGGATCGTCCTGACCATGGGCATGGCGGTCGATGCGAACGTCCTGATCTTCGAACGCATGCGCGAAGAGATCCGTGCCGGGGCCAACCCGCGCCGGGTGGTCGAGCAGGGGTTCGACCGCGCTTTCAGCGCGATCATGGATTCGAACGTGACCGGCCTTCTGACAGCGATCATCATGTTCTGGCTCGGGTCGGGCGCGGTGCGCGGCTTTGCCGTCACGCTGGGCCTTGGCATCATCACCTCGATGTTCACGGCCGTCTACGTGACGCGCCTGATCGTGGAGCTTTACCTCGACTGGAAACGCCCCAAGGCCCTTTTGGTCTGACGGCGGGAGAGAACGACATGGCCTGGCGTCTGCGACTTGTCCCCGAAACGACCAACATCAACTTCTTCGCCATCCAGTGGGTGACCTTTGGCGCATCGATTGCCGCGATGCTCGCCTCGCTGGTCCTGATCTTCACCCTGGGCCTGAACTTCGGGATCGACTTCCGCGGCGGCACCACGATCCGGACCGAATCGACCTCCCCGGTCGATGTGGGGGCCTACCGCGAAGCGCTGTCCACCATCGATGCAGGCGACGTCTCGATCACCGAAGTCTTCGATCCCGCCTTCCGCGACGACCAGTATGTCGCGATGATCCGCCTCTCGGCCCGCGAGGGCGAGGAAGCGGTCACGCCCGAGGTCATTGCCGATGTCGAGGCCGCCCTTCAGGTGATCGATCCGTCCATAACCTTTCCTTCGGTGGAATCGGTCGGCCCGAAGGTCTCGCAGGAACTGATCACGTCGGCCCTGCTCGCCGTTCTCGCAGGCACGGTCGGGATCCTGTTCTACGTCTGGGTCCGCTTCGAATGGCAATTCGCCGTGGGCACCGTCGCCGCGCTGATCCATGACGTTCTGGTCACCATCGGCATCTTCGCCCTGCTCCAGCTGAAATTCGATCTGACCATCGTCGCGGCCCTTCTCACCATCCTTGGCTATTCGGTCAACGACACCGTGGTCATTTTCGACCGGCTGCGAGAAAACCTGGCCAAATACAAACAGATGCCGCTCCGCGAGATGATGAACCTGACCGCGAACGAAACCCTCAGCCGTACGATCATGACGGCGTCTACGACGCTCATCTCACTTACCGTGCTTCTGATCTTCGGCGGTGACGTGATCCGGGGCTTTGTCTTCGCGATGCTGGTGGGTGTTGTTCTTGGCACCTATTCCACGCTCTACATGGCCAAGAACATCGTCCTGATGATCGGCATCGACCGGAGCGAAAAGCCGAAGGCGTCGGCCAAGAACGAATTCGCCGACGTCGATGCCTGATCGGGGGGCCTGATGCGCCTGACCGAAGTCACCTACGGCGCCGCGCGTGCCATCGAAGGCTATGGCCCCGGCTTTTTTCGCGTTGCAGGTCATGTCCTGCGCGGGCCCTGCCTGATCACGCCCTGGGATGCCGGGCCCTGGGGCGGGTGCGACGATACCGTCACGCCGCTGTCGCTGGTGGGCAGGATCGATGTGCTTCTCGTCGGCACCGGGAGCGCCATCGCCCATGTGCCGCAGGCGTTCCGGGAGGCGCTGGAAGGGCAGGGGATCGGGGTCGAAGCCATGGCCTCGCCCACCGCTGCCCGGACCTACAACGTGCTTCTGGGCGAAGGCCGACGGATCGCGGTGGCGCTTTTGCCGGTCTAGGACAGGCGGAGTTTTCGAAAACTCCGCGCCGGAGCCTTCAAAGGCTCCGCTGCGATTTCTTCGAAGAAATCGCCCGCCTTACCACGACCCGTGCACATGGCCCCTGATCCGGCGGTCGTAGACCTTGCGCGCGGCCAGCATCACTTCCGGCACCAGCGGGGCCATTCCGGCCGCCGCCGCGTTCGCCTTGGCCTGGGCCGGGGATTTTGCGCCGGGGATGACCACGGTCACCGCCTGTTCCATCAGGATCCAGCGCAGGGCAAAGGCGGCCATGGTGGCCCCGACCGGCACCAGCGCCCGCAACTCTTCCACCGCGTCCAGCGCCACATCGTAAGGCACGCCCGAGAAGGTCTCGCCCTTGTCGAAGGCCTCGCCGTTGCGGTTGAAGCTGCGGTGATCGTCGGCGGCAAAGGCGCTGTCCCTGGTCATCTTGCCGGTCAGAAGCCCCGAGGCGAGCGGCACCCGCGCGATCACGGCCACCCCGTTCGCTTGGGCTTCGGGAAAGAACACCTCGGCGGGTTTCATCCGGAACAGGTTGTAGATGATCTGCACCGAGACGACGCCCGGCTGCCGGATCGCCGTCCGCGCCTCTTCGACTGTCTCGACCGAAACGCCATAGTCGGCGATCTTGCCCTTGGCCTTGATCGCCTCAAGCGCCGCAAAGACGGAGGGGTCGGAATAGACCGGCGTCGGCGGGCAGTGCAGTTGCACAAGGTCCAGCCGCTCCACCCCGAGATTCTGCAAAGACCGGTCGATGAACCCCTCCAATGCCGCGCCGGTATAGGCCTCGGCCACATGCGGCGACAGCCTCCGCCCGGCCTTGGTCGCCACGAAAGGCCGGTCGCCCCCGCGTTCGGCCAGCACCTCGCGGATGATCCGCTCCGACCGCCCTTCACCATAGACGTCCGCCGTGTCGATGAAGGTCATCCCCGCGTCGAGGGCGGCATGCAGCGTGGCTTTGGCGTCCTCGAGCGAAACCTCGCCCCAGGTGCCGCCGATCGCCCAGGCGCCAAAGCCGATCCGGGTGGTCCTGCGGCCGGTCCGGCCAAACGGAATGCTGTCCATCGCTCTCTCCTCACGTTCGCCCTGACATAGGGTCACCCGGACGCCTTGACCATGCCCCTTTTCGCGGCGGGCGGCTTGCGCTACGCCTTTGGCCGATGGTGATCGGGGTCGGCAATCTGGCAGTGGCGCGCGGCGGGGTGACTGTGCTGCAGGGCCTGGACTTTGCCGTGAGTGCCGGGCAGGCGCTGATCCTGCGCGGACCGAACGGATCGGGCAAGACCACGCTGCTGCGCACCCTCGCCGGATTGCAGCCCCCCGTTGCCGGTGCCATTCAGCTGGCCCCGGACAGCACCGCCTATGCCGCCCATGCCGACGGGCTGAAATCGGTGCTGACGGTTGCCGAGAACCTGGCCTTCTGGGCCGCGATCTATGGCGGGACCGGCATTGACGCGGCCTTGCAGGCGCTTGATCTCAGCGGCCTTGCCAAGCGCCGGGCGGGCGAGCTTTCGGCGGGCCAGAAGCGCCGCCTCGGCCTTGCCCGGCTTCTGGTTGCCGACCGCCCGCTCTGGCTCCTGGACGAGCCGACCGTCAGCCTGGACACGGCCTCCGTCGGCCTTTTCGTCCAGACCGTCCGGGCCCATCTGGCCAAGGGCGGGGCCGCCGTGATCGCCACCCATGCCGACCTCGATCTGCCGGGCGCAATCAGTCTGGATCTCGCGCCCTACCGCGCCCGGGTCCTGCTGCGGGACGGCTTTGACGAGGCCTTTGCATGACCGCCCTTCTGATCCGGGACCTCAGGCTGGCGATCCGCAGCGGCGGCGGCTTCGGCCTGGGCCTGGCCTTCTTCCTGATCCTTGCCGTTCTGGTCCCGCTGGGCGTCGGGGCGGACACCGCCACGCTTGGCCGGATCGCGCCCGGTGTCCTCTGGGTCGGGGCGCTCCTCGCCTGTCTTCTGTCGCTCGACCGGATCTTCGCGCTGGACCATGAGGACGGCTCGCTCGACCTTCTTGCCACCTCGCCGCTTCCCCTGGAGTGGGTGGTGGCAGTCAAGGCCGTGGCGCATTGGCTGGTGACCGGGCTGCCCCTGACCCTTCTGGCCCCGGCGCTGGGCGTCCTGCTGAACCTGGCCCCCGCCGCCCAGGGCTG
>JBIJDO010000336.1:0-3721 GCA_044344105.1 Tabrizicola sp. | reverse complement strand
TTCGAACATCCGGCGATGTCGCTGGAGGCGGCGCAGGACGCCAAGTACGCGCGCATCCTTGACGAGCTGCAACTGGCGCCGCAAAGCAAGGTGCTGGAGATCGGCTGCGGCTGGGGCGGATTCGCCGAGTTCGCCGCCGGCGAGCGCGGATTGAAGGTCACCGGCCTGACGATCAGCCCGGCGCAGCACGAGTTTGCGGTCAGCCGGATCGCAAAGGCCGGGCTGTCGGACCGGGTGGAGATCAAGCTGCAGGACTATCGCGACGAACGCGGAAGCTATGACGGCGTGGCCTCGATCGAGATGTTCGAGGCGGTCGGCGAACGCTACTGGCCGGTCTATTTCAACAGCCTGCGGGATCGGCTGAAGCCGGGCCGGAACGCGACCTTGCAGATCATCACCGTCGCGGATTCGCGCTGGCAGATGTACCGCAGGGGTGTCGATTTCATCCAGAAGTACATCTTCCCCGGCGGGATGCTGCCCGCGCCCTCGGTCCTGCGCGACGAGGTCGAGCGCGCCGGATTGCGGATCAAGGGGTCGATCGAGTTCGGCGAAAGCTACAGCCTGACCCTGCGCCGCTGGCACGACACCTTCAATGCGCGCTGGTCCGAGGTCAGGAAGCTTGGCTTCGACGACCGGTTCAAGCGGATGTGGGATTTTTACCTCGCCTCTTGCGCGGGCGCGTTCCACGGTGGAAACTGCGACGTGACGCAGATCACGGTGACGCGTCCGACCTGAGGGACCGAACATGGCAACGCCGATGCCGACCGGGGCAAAGCTGATGGCAGCGGTCAGTTTCGCTGTCGTGGGATGGATCATCGCAAACGCCTACATTCCGAACATGCCGGAAGCGCAGGCGATGGGCTTGTTCCGGGAAGGCGTCGCGCTCCTCGGGGCCATCATCGGCTGGCGGGTGATGGGACCTTCGGTGGGGCGCGGCTATGTCGAGGCGGCGGGATCGGGGATCAAGACGGTGGTCCTGCTGGTCTTCTTCGCGCTGCTGCTGTTCTCGACCTACGAGATGCTGATGAACTCGGTCAAGATGAAGTACGACGGGCCGATGGAAGCGTCGCTGGATGTGCTGGTGACGATGGTGCGGCGGTCCGAGGCGCTGGTTTCGCTCAGCGTGCTGGGGTCGATGCTGATCGGCGGCATCATCGCGGGGCTCCTGTCCGAAAACGCCGGGCGCCGCTGGCGCTGATCTCTCGATGACCGGGACGCCGCTGGAGGACGACCTGCGCCGGATCGTGCTGGGGGCGACCGATCCGGCCACGTCCGAGGCGCGCCTGAGGTTCTTCACCGATGTCATGGCAGGAGAGGCCGGGGCCGGACGCGAAGCCTGGCCCGAAGCTTGGCCCGGAGCCGGTCGCGCCGCCACGGAGGAATTCGTCCGGCTGGTCATGCGGGCCTTCGGCCAGCTTCCGGCAGCAAGGGTCCGGGCGCGTCTGGCCTCATTGCGGGTCGAGGCTGCCGGTCGCATCCGGGCCGGGGAAGGGCGGACAAGGGATCTGCGGATCGGGTCGGGCAAGGTCGAAGCCGGGACGCCGTCGCCCGCGCATGCGGGCTTTTTCGGCCTGGATGTCCTGCGCTTGCGGCATCAGCGGTTTGACGGCAGCTTGAGCCCCTGGCTGACGCGGGAAGTCTTTGTGGCCGGCGATGCGGTGACGGTCCTGCCCTATGACCCCGTCCGCGACCGGGTCCTTCTGATCGAGCAGATGCGGATGGGACCTTTCGGCCGCGGCGACCCCTTGCCCTGGCAGCTTGAGGCGATTGCGGGGCGGATCGATCCGGGGGAAACGCCGGAGATGGCCGCCCGGCGCGAGGCGATCGAGGAAGCGGGTCTGCCGCTCGGCCGGCTGGAGAAGGTGGCGGAATACTATCCGACCCCCGGAGCGGTGACCGAATACCTCTATTCCTATGTCGCCCTCTGCGATCTGCCGGATGGTGTCGCCGGGGTGTTCGGGGCCGAAGCGGAGGCCGAGGACATCAAGGGGCATCTCGTAAGCTTCGAGCGGCTGGTCGAGGTGATGGCTTCGGGCGAGATCAGCAACGCGCCTCTGCTTCTGACAGTCCTTTGGCTGCAGCGGGAACGGGCGCGTTTGCGGAGTTGAGCGGGTGCTTGTGCCCGACCCCGGAGGGTTTCACACCCTCCGGACCTCCCGTGGAGTACTTCGAAAAGAGCAACGCAAATTTTAGTCAAGTTGCCTGGATTTACAGGTTCAGGCCAACCCAGGCCCCGTTGCGGGCCGAAGAGCGGACGCAGGCATCGACGAAGGCCACACCTTCAAGGCCTTCCTTCAGGCCGGGATAGGTGGTTCCCGCAGGCAATGGTGCTCCGGACTTGGCGGCGCGTATGGCGCGGGCAGCCTCGGCATAGATGTTGGCGAAGCCTTCAAGATAGCCCTCCGGGTGGCCGGGGGGCACGCGGGTGACCCGTGCCGCTTCGGGTCCGGCACCGGCGCCGCCACGGGTGATCTTGCGCTTCGCCTCACCGAAAGGGGTGAACCAGAGGTAGTTCGGGTCCTCCTGCGCCCATTCAAGGCCGCCTCTCGTGCCATAGACGCGCAGGCGCAGCGCGTTCTCATTGCCGGGCGCGACCTGGCTGCACCAGAGCATCCCCCTGGCCCCGCCCTTGTAGCGCATCAGGACATGGCCGTTGTCGTCGACCCGGCGACCGGGGACAAAGGCCGTCAGGTCGGCGGCAAGCTGGTCGAGGGTCAGGCCGGAAACGAAATTCGCGAGGTTGAAGGCATGGGTGCCGATGTCGCCGGTCGAGCCGCCGGCACCCGAACGCGCCGGATCGGTGCGCCAGTCGGCCTGCTTCTGGCCCGAGCCTTCCAGCGGTTCGGTCAGCCAGTCCTGGACATATTCGACGTTGACGAGGCGGAGATCGCCAAGCTCGCCCTTCGCGATCATCGCCTTGGCCTGCCGGATCATCGGATAGCCGGTGTAGTTGTGGGTCAGCGCGAAGACGACGCCACTGGCCTCGGCGGCTTTCGCCAGCTTCTTGGCTTCCGGCAGGGTTGCAGTCAGCGGCTTGTCGCAGATGACATGGATGCCGCGTTTCAGAAACTGCAGCGCGACGGGGGCGTGCATGTGGTTGGGCGTCACGATGGCGACGGCGTCGATGCCGTCCTTTCGGCGCGCCTCCTTGGCGGCCATTTCGGCGAAGCTGGTATAGGCACGCGGCACGCCGAGATCCTGGGCCGAGGCGAGGGCCTTTTCGGCATTGGATGAGAAACATCCCGCAACCAGTTCATACTGATCGTCAATCCGCGCAGCGATGCGGTGGACGGCACCGATGAAGGCGTCACGTCCGCCCCCGACCATGCCAAGGCGAAGGCGGGGTTCACGGGCGGTGTGGGCGGCGTCGATCGGCATGTTTCACTCCAGTCCAAGCATGCGGCGGTTGGCGGCGCGGTCGGTGCCGGCATCGGCGAAATCGTCAAACGCCTTTTCGGTGACGCGGATGATATGCGCTTCAACGAAAGCGGCCCCTTCGCGCGCACCATCCTCGGGGTGCTTCAGGCAGCATTCCCATTCCACCACGGCCCAGCCGTCATAGCCGTACCGGGTGAGCTTCGAGAAGATGCCGCCGAAATCGACCTGCCCGTCGCCCAGGGAGCGGAAGCGGCCTGCGCGGTTGACCCAAGGCTGGAAGCCGCCATAGACGCCCTGGCGACCGGTCGGGTTCAACTCGGCGTCCTTGACGTGGAACATCTTG
>JBIJDO010000291.1:0-4313 GCA_044344105.1 Tabrizicola sp. | reverse complement strand
GTGGTAGATGTCGATATGGTCCAGATAATCAAGGTGTTGCAGGACGTAGTGCGAGGGGTCGTAGAGCATGTTCGCCCGGCTGTGACCCTTCACGCGGTCGAGGAACATCTCGAATGTCACACCGTCGTGCAGGTCCTCGCCGGGGTGAATTTCATAGCAGACATCGACACCGCAGTCGTCGGCGTGGTTCAAGATCGGGGTCCAGCGGCGCGCCAGTTCGTCGAAGGCTTCTTCCACCAGACCCGCCGGGCGTTGCGGCCAGGGGTAGAGATAGGGCCAGGCCAGCGCACCGGAGAAGGTGGCGTGGGCGTTCAGGCCAAGGTTCCGGGAGGCGGTCAGGGCCTTCTTGACCTGGTCCACGGCCCATTCCTGCCGCGCCTTCGGATTGCCGCGCACGGTGGGGGCGGCGAAGCCGTCGAACTGGGTGTCATAGGCCGGATGGACAGCGACGAGCTGGCCTTGCAGGTGGGTCGAAAGCTCGGTCACCTGAAGGCCCGCAGAATTCGCAATTCCCTTGAACTCATCGCACCAGGTCTTTGATGTGGATGCCTTTTCCAGATCGAACAGACGTCCGTCCCAAGAGGGAACCTGCACCCCGACATAGCCGCAGTCTGCGGCCCAGGCGGTGATGTCCGTCCATGAGTTGAACGGTGCGGAATCGCCCGCGAACTGCGCCAGGAACAGGGCCGGGCCCTTGATCGTTTTCATGCTTGTCCTCCCAGTTCGGGCTTAGCTGCCCGCTTCCACCTTGACCGGAACTTCAAGGCTCTGCCTGTCGGTCCAGTCGCGTTTGTCGATTTCGGCCACGAGGGCGCGGGCCAGGAATTCGCCGGCACGGCCCACATCTTCGCGCACGATGAGGATGTCCTTGCGGAAACGGCGCAGGACGGCGATGGCCTCTTTCGCCACCACGTCGAAGTCGCGGCCGATCTGGCGACCCGAAGCTTCGGCCCCGGCGATGGCGGCCATCGCGGCGGTGGTCGAGCCGACGATGACGCCATCTGGCGGGTTCGGTCGGGCGAAGCGGGCGGCGATGGCGGCCTCTATTGCCTCGCCGCCGCTGTCGGAGGTCACGTTGTCCGAGATCTCGAACGGCGTGCCGAGGAGGGCGGCCTCGTCGGAAAAGCCGAAGATCATGTGCCGGGCATACATGTGCGCGCGCGGCGGCGGGACGAGGAGGAGCCGCTTGCGGCCGCGTTCGATCATCGTGCGCACGCCAAGGCGACCGTAGGCTTCGTTGTCGAAGTCGTAAAAGGGGTGGTCGAGGCCCATGTTGGTGCGACCGTGCGCTGCAAAGGGGAAGCCGTGGTCGTGCATGTAGCGGATGCGGGGGTCGTCTTCCTTGGTCTGGTTCAGGATGATCCCGTCGGCGCTTTCGGTTTCGACGATGTAGCGGATCGGTTCCATCGGATCCTGGTCGGGGAAGAAGGGCATCACGACAAGGTGGTAGGCTGTCCCGCGCAGCGCGTTGGCGATGGAGTAGATCAGCCGCGAAGTGTGGTTCATCACGTCGGTCTCGGTGGACAGGACCAGCGCGATGACATTGGTCTTGCCGGTGCGCAGCCGGACGCCCGCGCGGTTCGGGCGGTAGCCAAGGAGGGTGGCGGTCTCGCGCACCCGGCGCTTGGTGTCTTCGCCGATGTCGGGGGCGTCCTTCAGCGCGCGCGACACCGTGGCGATGGCAAGCCCGGTCGCGGCGGCGATCGTCTTCAGCGTCGGGCGGGCATGGTCCGAATCGGGGACCGGCGGATCAGAGAGTGCGGCCATGATGCCCCCTGTTCCGGGATGGGCGGCCCGGATCGCCCCGGCAGGACCCGGCCAGTGATTCGCCTCGATCGGACCGCCGTGCAGCCGCAGCAAGGCCGGACAGGCCGCACGCGGGAAGCGTCCGTCCGGCAAGGCATTTGGGGCTGTTTCGGCAGTGCGGCATCTGGGCAGTTTACCTTGGAACACCCGGCCCCCCGGGCGCGGGTCTCCCCCCCATGAAAACTTTTGTGTCAGGGATCGACAAGCGAAAAGATGTGTTGATCGGCAAATCTGTAACGTTATAGGCTCGTGCTATAACGTTACAGAAACCGGGAGGACTAGATGAAACTGATGAAGCTCGCAGCGGTGCTTTGCGCGTCCGTTGCCTTGCCGATGACCGCCTTGGCGCAAGGGGTGGAGCTGGAGGTCACGCATTGGTGGACCAGCGGCGGCGAGGCGGCTGCGGTCGCCGAGTTCGCCAAGGCGTTCGACGCCACCGGGAACAAGTGGGTGGACGGCGCGATTGCCGGATCGGGCGATGTGGCCCGGCCGATCATCATCAGCCGCATTCTCGGCGGCAATCCGATGGGGGCGACGCAGCTCAACCCCGGCAAGGACGCCGACGACCTGATCGCGGCGGGCCTGATGCAGGATCTGACCGAACTTGCGTCCAAGGAGGACTGGGCCAACATCCTGCGACCGAAATCGCAGATGGAAAGCTGCACCAAGGACGGCAAGGTCTACTGCGTGCCGGTCAACCTGCATTCGGGCCAGTGGATGTGGACCAACCGCAAGGTCTATGAGGATCTGGGCATCGCCCCGCCGCAGACCTGGGCCGAGATGGTCGCCGCGGCGCCGAAGCTGAAGGAGGCCGGGATCATCCCCTTGTCCCTGGCCGAGGGCTGGCCGGTCGGGCTCTTGACCGAAGACCTGATCGTCGCCATCGCCGGGGTCGACAACTATGTGGCCGTCTACCAGGACCGCAACATGGAGATCGCCCGCGGACCGGAATTCGCCAAGGTCTTCGCGGCCATCGACGAGGCACGCCAGATCATCGACCCCAAGACGGTGGTTCCGCAGTGGAACGACGCCGTGGCGCTGGTGATCCAGGGCAAGGCGGGTGCCAACGTGATGGGCGACTGGGCCGGCGGCGAGTTCGCGGTGGCCGGATTGGTCGCGGGCAAGGACTTCGACTGCCTGCCGGGCCTTGGCGTCGAACCGGTGCTGGGCACCGGCGGGGACGTGTTCTATTTCCCGAAAAGCGACGATCCGGCCGTCACCCAGGCGCAGATGGAAATGGCCTCGATGATGGTGACCAAGGAAGTGCAGGTCGCCTTCAACCTGAAGAAGGGCTCGCTGCCGATGCGGGCGGACGTCGACCTGTCGGCGGCCAACGACTGCATGAAGAAGGGCCTCGAAATCCTCGACAAGGGCACCAAGGTGTTCCCCAACAACAGCCAGATGCTGGACCGCGATTCGCTGAACCAGATCAACGACGTGATGAAGGAGTTCTTCTCGGACCTCTCGATCACGCCGGAGGCCGCGCAGGAGCAGTTCGCGGCCATCATCGAAGCGGCACCGAAGTGATCTGATCACGCGGAACAGTGTGACAACCGGTCCGGCAGACCTGCCGGACCGCCTTTGCCACCGCGTGAGGCAGGAAGCTGACAGATGAAGCGGCCCAATCCCCTTTTCCGCAACATGCCCTCGAAGATCGCGGCGGCACCGATGATCTTCATCGTGCTGGTCGTCTTCGTCGGAAGCACGTTCTGGACCGTCGCCTCGTCCTTCACCTCGATCAAGACGCTGCCGATCTTCACCCCGGCCGAATTCTACGACAACTGGGTCGGCTTTGCGCAGTACGAACGGCTGTGGAACACGCCGCGCTGGATCACCTCGATCAAGAACCTCGCGATCTACGGCATCCTGTATTCCGGCTTTGCCTTCGTCATCGGGTTCCTGCTTGCGGTGCTGATGGACCAGAAGATCCGCGCCGAAGGCGTTTTCCGCACGATCTACCTGTATCCCTTCGCCCTGTCGTTCATCGTGACCGGCAAGGTCTGGGCCTGGATCCTCAACCCGGCCTTCGGACTGGAAAAGACGGTGCGCGACCTGGGCTGGGCCAGTTTCTCCTTCGACTGGCTGACCAACCGCGACATGGCGATCTACACGGTGGTGATCGCCGGGCTCTGGCAGGGATCGGGCCTCGTGATGGCGCTGATGCTGGCGGGTCTGCGCAGCATCAACGACGAGATCTGGCATGCCGCACGGGTGGACGGCATCCCGAAATGGCGCACCTATTTGCAGATCGTGGTGCCGATGATGCGGCCGGTCATGATCACGATCTTCGTCATCGTCGCTTCCGGCTCGGTGCGGGTCTACGATCTCGTGCTGGCGCTGACGCAGGGCGGCCCCGGAAACGCCTCGCAGGTGCCGTCGATGTACATCTACGAAAAGCTGTTCGTCGGAGCCCTGGCGCAGGGGACGGCGGCGTCGTCCGTGCTTCTCCTCGCGACCGCCATCATCCTGGTTCCGTGGATCATCGTCGAATTCGGCAAGAAAAGCAG
>JBIJDO010000111.1:0-8056 GCA_044344105.1 Tabrizicola sp. | reverse complement strand
ACAGACGCCGCAGGAAGCGGCCAGCGCGTCAACTTCGATCAGATCGCATCCGAGTATGCCGCGATTGCCGAACTGGACGCCGCCTCGAAAGAGACGGATCGACTCCGCGCCGAGATCACGGCCAAGAATGCCCCGACCAAAGGCGGCGGGGGAGGCGGTGGCGGGGGAGGCCGGGCGGGCGGTCTCAGCGAGGAAGCCAAGGCCACAGACGAACTAAACAAGAGCCTGAAAGAGCGTCTGACCGGACTCGAACAAGAGCGGGTGACGCTTCAAGCCCTCGCCCAGAACCAATTCGAAAGCGCAGAAGCCGCAGAGCTTTTCGCTCAGGCCATGGTCGCAGGTGGCGGCGCTGTTGACGCCCAGACAATGGCAATGATCAAGCAGATCGACGTTGCAGCGAAGCTAAACGAAGAGCTTAAGAAGGCCGCGCGCGACCCGGTCAAGGAATGGATGGACTCCGTTCCGAACTGGCTTGAGGCCGGTAAGCAGATCGAAATGGGGGCAATCGACTCCCTGAAATCTACCCTGTCCGACTTCATCAAGACGGGCAAATTCGACCTAGAGTCCTTGGGCGAGAGTATCCTAGGACTCGTCGCCGATATCGTCGCAGACAAGGCCGTCAAGGAGCTGATGACCCTGATGGGCCGTGGGGAACAGTCCCCGACCGGCGGCTTTGGCGGCATGCTGGCAGGCCTCTTCTCTTCGCAAGGTGACACCGCGATTCCGGGCATGGGTGACGCCGCTTCCATCGCCACAGGCGGGCAGCAAGCCGGTACGACCATCGCCACCAGCATGACGACCGCAGGCCAGCAAGTGGCAATGGATATCCAAGCCGCTATGACCTCCGGGGGTCAGCAAGCAGGCGGGGCTGTCCAGAGCGGACTCGCGGCTGGATCAACGAACGTCCGGACAGCGGCACAGACGGGCCTTGCCACAGGTTCCAACAACATCCGCATTGCGTCCAGCACGGGCGGGGCTGAGCTGGGCCGTGGCGTTGTACAGGGTGCCCAGCAAGGCGCGCCCATCCTGTCTGCGGCAGTCGCGGGTGGGGCTGGTGGCGGTGGCGGGGGCGGAATGTTCTCTTGGGAAAGCCTCCTAGGAATGGCAATCGGCGCATTCTCGGAAGGCGGCATGAGCAATTCCCCTGTCGGCTTCGCATCTGTATCCCCGTCCGCATTCCGGAACGCGCCGCACTTCTCTCAGGGCACGGCAAACACGTCAGGCATACCGGCTCTGCTCCACGACAACGAGGCGGTCATCCCGCTGTCCAAGGGCCGGAAGATCGGTGTCGAGTTGAACGGCGACAACGCCGGGAGCGGGCAGACCGTAGTCCAGAATATGAGCTTCAACTTCCCGAACAGCGACGCAGACAGCTTCAAGCGCAGTAAGTCACAGGTCGCCGCAGATATGGCTTCCGCTGGCCAGCGCGCCGCGCAAAAGAACCGATAGGAGTCCACAGATGACCTACGTCTCTCCCCCTACCCCCGGACACCCCTGCGGAATGCACCACACGGCCCACGCGATGGAAGAGGAGGCAAAGTTGGCCACCCTTTTCGAAAACGGAGTCGCCGTGATCACAGTCGAGACCGAACGCGGGACGAAGTGGCGGGTTGATCCCAAGCCGTCCGACCCGCGCCCGCTGCCCGTGCCTGAGTGGGTGGACGCGGATTTGCCGGTGGACGTGCGGCTTGGCCTGACCGAGTGGTGACCCGCTGACGCGGACACCGAGCAAATGACTTCCTAAGAATGTTCCTGTAGCTTTCCGGGGATCAACCGGAAGAGGCAGGCATGGCAAAACAGGTCACCATCAAGAGCGGGCAGACGTTCAACACGCTTGGGGCGGCTGAGAAGCATTTCAGCGATATTCGGGTGGCGACAGAGCTAGGGGCAAAGCTGACTGAGCCTGACAGGTCGGATGCACTGGACGTCTATTTCCGGTACTGCGCTGCAACGAACTGGCAAGCCGCGGACGCGGTAGACGTCATTGCAGATTGGGACAATCGGAAGCGTCCAGCCGGGAACCACGCCCAGACGAAAGCCCTGTACGTTGTGGACGCTTCCGGGGAGCGGCACGTCTTCAGTATCGACAAGGCGCTTGCGGCGATTGCTGTCTAGGTCGGGACCGCGTCAGCGGTTGATTCGGCTTCAAGCCAAAAATTCCCGACTGATACGCAAAAATGATACGCACCGAACGGTTGCGTATCAGCATTGTATCAGTATCAGACAATGCATTTAGCCAATCAGGGCTAAACCTTTGGTTTTGTGGGGGAAAGTGGCGGACCCGGAGCGATTCGAACGCCCGACCCTCAGATTCGTAGTCTGATGCTCTATCCAGCTGAGCTACGGGTCCGCAAGTCCCGGCGATGTAGCCTTGCGGGCCTGGCAATGCAAGGACGAAATCATGCCGGGTTCTCGGTCATGTCCTTCGGCAGATGGATCGCGAATTCCGTGCCTTCGGCGTCGCTGCGCGCGAGGTCCAGCCGACCGCCATGGCCCCGGATGAGCTCGGCCGCGATGGCAAGACCAAGCCCTGTCCCGCCTTTCCGCGCCCCCCCCTGGAACGCTGCGAAGAGGTGCTCCCGCGCTTTCGGCGGCAGACCCGGGCCGGTGTCGCCGACCCTGATCCACCATTCGGTTTCATCCTCGCCGGCAGAGATCTCGATGGTGCCGGGCTGGCCGGTCGCCTCGATCGCCTGGCGGGCGTTGCGGATCAGGTTCGACAGCACGCGGTGCAGCTGTTCGCCGTCCGCGCGCACCATCAGGCCCGGCGGAGCGTCGATCAGGCAGGTGACCGCCGTGTCGGAGCCAAGCCCCTCCCCTTCCGCGACCTCGCCCGCCAGCGTGAGGAAGTTCAGGCGGCGGAGTTGCGGCGGCGGCTCTTCGGCCTTGCCGAAGGTCAGCGTCGCCTCGCACAGGCTGACCGCCCGGCTGATCGAATTGACCAGCTTCGGGGCCGCCCGCGCAACCGCAGGGTCGGCGCTGCCCTCGATCCGATCCGCGAAGAGCTGGGCGCTGGTCAGGATGTTGCGCAGGTCATGACTGATCTTGGCGACCGCCCCGCCAAGCTGGGCCAGCCGTTCCTTCTGGCGCAGCGCCCCGATCAGTTGCGTCTGCATCGATTGCAGGGCTTCTTCCGCGATCCGCAGTTCCTCGACATCGGCGTTCGGCGCGATCACCCGCCGGGCGTCCTCGGGAGCTTCGGCGTAGGTCTGCATGTGCCGGACCACCCGCCGGATCGGCAGGACCAAGAGGCGGCGCACCGCCAGGAACAGCAGGAACGCCGTCACCACCGAGATCAGCGCCGACAGAACCAGAATGCGCAGACCGTAGTCGATCATCGCATCGCGCAGGGCTCGGGTTTCCATCGTCACTTCGATCAGGGTGCCGGCATCCTGGACCGGGGCGCCGATCACCCGGACATAGCGGTTCTCGGGGTCCAGGAGCGAGGCAAAGGCATCGCGGATCAGTTCCCACGGCCCGGCCATCCGAAGATCGTAGGTGTCGTAGATTTCACCCGGCACCGGCGAGGACAGCACCAGCTGGCGCACCTCGTCCCGCCTGAGGACCACGTTGTAGACCTCGGCATTGGCAAGAAGCTCGGCCTCCAGCTCGGGCGAGACCATGTCTTCGGCGGCAAGCTGGGTCAGGGCGGCGATCTGCGCCTGTTTCAGCCGGGTCAGCATGAAGTCGGCGCGGAAGCGGGCGATGGAGGGCACGAAGATCAGCACCTCGGCCAGCATCACGAAGATGACGGTCAGGATCAGGAAACGCCCTGACAGCGTGTTCAGAAAGCTCTTGCGTCTTTCGCTCACCCGAAGGTTCCTTGCCCGGTCTTAAGGGTACCAGCGTTGCACGAACCGCACGAACCGCTTCAACGCAGGGTTATCAAACAGTTTCGGACTAAAATAGGCACCCGCCGCGCGTTTGGAAACCTCTCCCAGCGTCGGATAGGGCGCAATCATGCCCGCGATCGCCGACATCTTCAGCCGGGACGAGATCGCCAGCGCCCAAAGCCCGATCAATTCACCCGCCTGCGACCCGACGATGGAGGCACCGACGGGCCTGCCCTTGACGACCATCACCTTGATCAGGCCCTGCTCCTTGGCTTCGGCCTGGGCCCGGTCATTGTGGGCGAACGCGGCGCGGAGCACCGTCACGGCGGCACCGTGGGCAGCGCGAGCGTCGGCCTCGGTCAGGCCGACATGGGCCAGCTCCGGGTCGGTATAGGTGACGCGGGGCAGCGCGCGGGGATCGGCCTTTGCCGGAAGGCCCAGCACGGCCTGCCGGATCACGATGCCCGCATGCCAGCCCGCGACATGGGTGAACTGCAATCCTCCGGCGGCGTCACCAACCGCATAGACCCGCCGGTTCGAGCTCCGGAGCCTTGCGTCCACCGTGATGCCCTTCGGCGTATGCGCAATCCCGGCCGCCTCAAGCCCGAGTCCCTCAACCGAAACCTTGCGCCCGATGGCCAGAAGAAGATGGCTCCCGGTCACCTGTTGCCCGTCGCCAAGGGTGACTTCGACCGAACCGTCGCCGCCCGCCAGCCGGACGACCGGCTGACCCTGAAGAAACCCGACCCCTTCCTTTTCCAGCGCTTCGATCACCAGGGCCGCCAGCTCCGGGTCCTCGCGCCCAAGAACCCTTGCCGCCTCGACAACCGTGACCTTGCTGCCCAGGCGTCGATGCGCCTCTGCCATCTCGATCCCGATCGGACCGCCGCCGATGACGATCAGATGTTCGGGCCGCTCGCGCAGGGCAAAGATCGTCTCGTTGGTCAGATAGGGGACCGTCTCGATGCCCTGCACATCGGGGATCAGCGGGCGCGACCCGGTTGCGATGACAAAACGCCGGGCGCGGATCAGCCTGTCCCCGGCCTGAACCTCGCGCGGACCGGCAAAGCGGGCGTGGGCGCGGATCACGGTGCAGCCAAGGCCCTCGAACCGCTCCTGGCTGTCGACCGGAGCGATCTGCGCGATGACGGCCGCGACATGGTCCTTGACCGCCCCGAAGGCCACTTTCGGTTCGCGGCCCGCAACGCCGCGAAACCCGCGCCTTTGCGCTTCGGCGACCTTGGCGGCGGCGATCAGCGCCTTCGACGGGACGCAGCCCGTGTTCAGGCAGTCCCCGCCCATCTCGCCCGCTTCGATCAGCACGACCCTGGCGCCCATCTGCACCGCACCCGCCGCGACCGACAGCCCGCCCGAGCCCGCGCCGATCACGCAGATGTCCGTGTTGATCCGTTCCATCCTAGCGCACCTTCCTGAGCTTCAGCAGCATCGGCAGGGCAGCAAGGCCGGCCAGCCCCAGGATCGGAAGGAACACCGGCGCGGTGAACAGGATGCCCAGATCCGGCACCGCCCCGCGGGCAAAGACCTCGCCAAGTCCCGCGCCGACCGAGGTGAAGACCAGCACACCGGGGATGATGCCAAGATAGGTTGTCACCGCATAGCGCCGAAGGCTCGTGCCGACAAAGGCCGGGATGAGATTGGCCAGGAAGAACGGCACCACCGGCACCAGACGCATCAGGAACAGGACCGACCATTCGTTCTCGCGGAGGCCTTCCTGCAGCCGCGCCACCCTGCCGCCGCCCGCCGCGATCCGCCCCGCCAGATTTTCGCCGAACCCGGCGCGGGCGGCCAGGAAGACGGCGATGGCACCGGTCCCTGCCGCCAGCACGTTGAGGACGACGCCGGGGAAGAGGCCGAAGAGAAAGCCGCCGGTCAGCGTCGCGATGGTGCCGCCCGGCAGGCTGAGCGCGACGATCGCCACATATCCCGCCAGAAACGCAGCGACCGCCCAGAGGTAATGGGCATC
Organism: Tabrizicola sp.; assembly: GCA_044344105.1. Taxonomy (GTDB): domain Bacteria; phylum Pseudomonadota; class Alphaproteobacteria; order Rhodobacterales; family Rhodobacteraceae; genus Tabrizicola. The sequence goes on along the minus strand of JBIJDO010000111.1, from coordinate 2,239 downwards.
GCGGAACTGCAGCAGTTTTTCGCGGTTCATGGCAAGGGTCTCGAACCCCAGAACATCGCGGAATGCGACGGCACCCAGGACAGCCGCCCCGAGGATCAGCAGGATCGGCAGGCGGCGCTTCCAGCGGGTGGGGGAAGCCTGTTCGGCAGGGGGCATGGCTCGGTCTTTCCTGAGAAGCTGAACATGGCGCATGACGGCCCAAGGTGACAGTGGTTTCACGAGGCCTTGATCCCAGACGCCCGGATCGCCCGCCGACCGAAACATTTCCACGGGTCCCGGTGCGAAATGTTGCAGAAAATCCGTTCGGGCCGCGTTGACTTGGGCGACAAGCGCCCGTAAAGGACGGGCTTCAAGTTACCGGCCCTCGAATCCGCCTGCGGTTCGGGTCACGTCCAATGGAGAGCCGCGATGAAGCGCACCTTTCAACCGTCGAACCTGGTTCGCAAGCGCCGCCACGGTTTCCGCGCCCGCATGGCGACCAAGAACGGCCGTCTTGTTCTGGCCGCCCGCCGCGCCAAGGGCCGCCACAAGCTGACCGCCTGATGCCAGCCCCTGCGGGGGCGATCGGTGACGACATGGCACCGCCGGAGACCCTGGGACATGGCCAAAAGGCCGAAGACCCCCCCGGTTCTCCGGCGGTTTCATTTTGTGTGCTCGCCAAGCGCGCCGATTTCCTGAAGGCGGCCTCGGCCCGGCGTCAGGGGACAGCCGGGTTCCTCCTGCAGGCCCGTGACCGGGCGGATGGCGACCCGATGGCACGGGTCGGTTTCACGGCATCGAAGAAGATCGGCAACGCCGTCCTGCGCAACCGGGCCAAGCGGCGGCTGCGCGCCCTGGCGCGTCAGGTTCTGACTGCCGCAGCCCGACCCGGCTGGGACTATGTGCTGGTCGCCAGACCCGAAGCCACCGTTGCCCGGCCCTATGCCGACCTTTGCGCGGATCTCGACCTCGCCCTGCAGTCAGTCCACAAGGGTCGCCCGTGACCCCCCTTGCGCATCTGGTCGCGCTGCCGGTCCGGGCATACCGGCTTGTGCTGTCGCCCTGGGTCGGCCATGGCTGCCGGTTTCAGCCGACCTGTTCGGCCTATGCGCTTGAGGCGCTGGAACGGCACGGGGCGGTCAAGGGCGGCTATCTGGCTGCCCACCGCATCTGTCGCTGCCACCCCTGGGGCGGCCATGGCTATGATCCGGTGCCGGGGGCCGATCCTGATCACGACGCGGGGCGGTGATCACGCCATCGTCGCGATCAGCGCGCGCAGGGTCTCGATCCCCTCGCCCTTTTCGGAACTGGTCACCACGATCTCGGGGTAGGCCGCCGGATGCTTCTGCAGCGCGCCCTTGACCTGCTCGATCACCGCCGCGCGGTCGCTGCGGCTGATCTTGTCCACCTTGGTCAGGACCGCCTGGAACGTCACGGCAGAGCGGTCAAGCAGGGTGAGGATCTCTGCGTCCACCGCCTTGATCCCGTGCCGGGCGTCCACCAGCACAAAAGCGCGGCGCAGGGTCTGGCGACCCGCCAGATACTGCTTCAGAAGCGCCTGCCACTTGGCCACGACGGCAACCGGAGCCTCGGCATAGCCATAGCCCGGCAGGTCGACCATGTAGCGCGTCTCGCCCAGGGCGAAGTAGTTGATTTCCTGCGTCCGGCCCGGCGTGTTCGAAGCGCGGGCCAGGGTCTTGCGACCGGTCAGGGCGTTGATCAGGCTGGATTTCCCGACGTTCGAGCGTCCGGCAAAGCAGACCTCGGGCCGGTCGGCCGGGGGCAGGCCGGACATGGCGACCACGCCCTTCACGAAGGTGACCGGACCGGCAAACATCAGCCGTCCAACCTCGCGCGCCGCGTCGTCGGGGTCGGGGGCAAGCGCGAAGGTCATGGTCATGCGGGCGTCCAGTGCAGGCCCGCGGCAATCTCTCCGCCGTCGATCACCCGTGCGTAGACGCCGAAATCCTGGTGGCCGTAGGCCGCCTCAAGTGCGGCCAGGGTGTCGCCTTCGACCGCGCCGGTTTCGGGATCGACCCTGGTCGCCACGCAGCGGGTGATCCGCTCCACCACTTCCAGCACCGCGCTTCCCAGGCGGAAACGCTGCCCGATCCAGCCCCATTCCGCCCAGGGCTCGGCCCCGTCGAGCCACAGATTGGCCCGCCAGCGGTGGATCGACAGGGTCTGGCCCATCTGTCGTTCAAGGTCCGCCAGCGAGGTCAGCGACAGCACCGAGACCGAGGGAAAGTCGCTGTCCGTC
>JBIJDO010000021.1:0-16510 GCA_044344105.1 Tabrizicola sp. | reverse complement strand
CGAAAGGGCCCCTGAATGACCGAGATCATCCGCTCCCTGTCCGACTTGACCGGCCGCTACGATGCCGTCTTCTGCGACCTCTGGGGCTGCCTGCATAACGGCAAGGCGGCCTTTCCAGCTGCTGTCGCCGCCCTGCAGGGGTTTCGCCAGACCGGCGGAAAGGTGGTCCTTTTGACCAACGCGCCCCGCCCGAAATCCAGCGTTGTCAAGCAGTTGGATGACCTCGGCGTGCCTCGTGACGCCTGGGACATCGTCGTGACTTCGGGTGATGCCGCGCAGATGGCGATGCTGTCCGGCGCCGTGGGCCGCCGCGTCCACCACATCGGCGCACCGAAGGATGAGGTTTTCTTCACCGACTTCGCCGAGGATCTTGCCACTTACGCCACGTCTCAGCCTGCCATCGAGCGGGTCGCCCTGAAGGACGCGACCGGCATCGTCTGCACCGGTCTTCGCGACGATCTGACGGAAACCCCGGACGACTACCGCGCAACCCTCCTTCTGGGGAAAACACTTGGTCTGCCAATGCTTTGCGCCAACCCCGACATCGTCGTCGACCTGGGCGACAAGCGGCTTTATTGCGCAGGCGCTCTGGCGCAGGCCTATGAGGCGATGGGCGGCACAGCGCTGTATTTCGGCAAGCCGCACCCGCCGATCTACGACCTCGCCCGCCGTCGTCTGGCCGAGGCGGGCGGCCCGTCCGACCCGCAGATCCTGTGCGTCGGCGACGGAATCACGACGGATATTCAAGGTGGTATCGCAGAGGGCCTCGACACGCTTTTCATCACGGGCGGCCTTGAGGCCGACCGCTTCGGCCCGGATGTCGAGACCCCGGACCAGACCCGTCTGGACGATTGGCTGGACAGCAAAGAGCTGTCCCCCACCTATGCCATGGGCCGCCTGCGCTGAACGCAAGGTAACATTCCTGCCCATTTGGCCAATAAATTGAACATTTCTTGCGCGGCCAATTGTGCCGCAGTGCAGCATGTGCTAGCGTCCCGCCATGACCCGAAGGGAATCGGACCCCATGCTCGACAACATGCCGCGCGGCACGATCTGCATCGAGGACATCGAAATCGGCATGTCCCGCCACCTGTCGAAAGTCGTAACCGACCGGGATATCGAACTTTTCGCCGAGGTGTCCACCGACCGGAACCCGGTCCACCTTGACGAACAATACGCCCAGGACACGATCTTTGCGGGCCGCATCGCGCACGGCATGCTGACCGCAGGTCTGATCTCCGCCGTCATCGGCGAACAGCTTCCCGGCCACGGCACGGTCTATCTGGGCCAGTCGCTCAAGTTCATGGCCCCGGTCCGTCCCGGCGACATGGTCAGGGCCGAGGTCACGGTCACCGCCATCGACCACGCCAAACGCCGGGTGACCCTTGAAACCTCGGCTTCCGTCGGTAAAACCGTAGTCCTGAAGGGTGAAGCGCTGGTTCTCGCGCCCAGCCGCAAGTTCGACTGACGGGGCTGACGCCCCCTGCAAGGGCGCGGATGCAGATTCATCAGGATTTCGAGTGGCTTGACCCGGCGGCGCGGGGCGCGTCCTGCGCCATGGGCAACTTCGACGGCGTGCATCTGGGCCACCAGTCCGTGATCGATCTTGCCCGCAACCATGGCCCCCTGGGCATCATCACCTTTGAACCCCACCCCCGCCAGTTCTTCGCCCCCGACGCCCCGCCGTTCCGCCTGATGAACGCCGAGGCCCGCGCCAACCGGCTGGCCAAGCTGGGGGTCGAACACCTGTTCCAGATTCCGTTCAACCGCGCCCTCGCTGCCCTGACACCCGAAGACTTCGCCCGTGACGTCCTCGCCGAAGGGCTTGGAATCGCTCATGTCGTTGTCGGCGCCGACTTCTGCTTCGGCAAGGGACGTGCAGGCACCGCCCGGGACCTCCGCGCGCTTGGCGACCGCTTCGGCTTTGCCACCACCGTTGCGCCCCTTGTCGAAATCGCCGGGCGCGAGGTGTCGTCCACCGCGATCCGCAAGGCCCTGACCGAGGGGCGCCCCCGCGACGCCGCCGACATGCTGGGCCACCTCCACCGGATCGAGGGCGAGGTGATCCATGGTGAAAAGCGGGGCCGCGAGCTTGGCTATCCCACGGCAAACATGGCGCTTTCCGGCCTGCACCTGCCCCGCTTCGGCGTCTATGCCGTCAAGGTCGATGTCCTGACCGGCCCCCACGCCGGGGCCTACATGGGCGCGGCCAGCCTTGGTGTGCGGCCCATGTTCGCGGGCGAAGTGCCGAACCTCGAAACCTTCCTCTTCGACTTCAAGGGCGACCTCTACGGCCACCACATCTCGGTCGCGCTGGTCGATTTTCTGCGACCGGAGCTGAAGTTCGAAGGCCTTCCCGCGCTCATCGCCCAGATGGACGCCGACTGCGCCAAGGCGCGCGAGATTCTGGCCGGGCCATGACCACATTGCGACCCCGCTTCTGGGAAACCGTTCCCCTGTCCAGGATGACCCAGGCTGAATGGGAGGCGCTGTGCGACGGCTGCGGCAAGTGCTGCCTGAACAAGCTTGAGTATGAAGATACGGGCGAGGTCGCCTATACCCGCATCGCCTGCCGCCTCTTGGACGGTGACACCTGTCAGTGCATGGATTATCCGAACCGCAAGCTGCATGTGCCGGAATGCGTCGTCCTGACGCCGAAGACCCTGCCCAGGATCGCCTACTGGATGCCTTCGACCTGCGCCTACAAGCTCCTTCACCAGAAGAAAAGACTGCCGAACTGGCACCCGCTCGTGACCGGCGACCCGGACAGCACCCACAAGGCGGGGCAGTCGGTCAGGGGAACCACCCTGTCCGAGACGGACATCCCCGAGGACGACTGGGAAGACTACCTGATCGAGGACACCCCCTGATGCGCTTTGCCTCCGACAACACTTCCGGTGCGGCACCTGAAGTCATGGCCGCCCTCCTGAAGGCGAACGAAGGCTATGACCGCAGCTATGGGGCCGATGCCGGGATGGAGCGTGTCACCGCCCTGGTGCGCGCGATGTTCAACGCCCCCGAGGCTGTGGTCCACCTTGTCGCCACCGGCACCGCGGCCAACGCGCTGGCCATAGCCAGCCACGTCCAGCCCTGGGACGCGGTCTTCTGCCACCGCCACGCGCATGTCGCCGAAGACGAATGCAACGCGCCCGAGTTCTATTCGGGGGCCAAGCTCGTCCTTGTCCCCGGCGACCACGGCAAGATGACGCCGGAAGCGCTGGGCCAGGCTCTCGCCGCCACCGGCGAAGGTGGCGTCCATAGCGTGCAGCGGGGCATGCTGTCGCTGACCAACGTGACCGAGGCGGGCACCGTCTACACCCCCGCCGAGATCGCCGCCCTTACCGTCGCGACCGGCGCGACCCCGGCCGAAATGACCTGGAAGGCGGGCATCGATGTCCTTTCGCTGGGCGGCACCAAGAACGGCTGCCTCGGGGTCGAGGCGGTCGTTCTGTTCGACCCCGCAAAAGCCTGGGAGTTCGAGCTGCGGCGAAAGCGCGGCGGGCATCTCTTTTCCAAGCACCGCTACCTTTCGGCGCAGATGGAGGCCTATCTGACCGGCGGCCTCTGGCTTCGCCTTGCCGCCCGCGCCAATGCGATGGGCCAGCGGCTTGCCCAGGGCCTTCGGGACCGCCAGGCGCATGTGCCCGACTCCCCGGCCAACATGATGTTCCCGGAATGGCCCTTGGGCCACCATGACCGGCTGGAGGCGGCAGGCGCCCGCTACTACCGCCTCCCCGCCCCCGAGGGCCGCGAACGCGCCCGCCTTGTCACCAGCTGGTCCACGACCGAGGCGGATGTCGATGCCTTCCTTGCCGCCTTCTGACCGCCGATTTTTCGCAGCGCAGACGGCGGCAGGCGTTTGCAAGCCCGGTTCCCGGTGATAAGCGAGGCGCACCCCAGTCCGCTGCCCGGAGCCCCCATGCCCGCCGTCACCGAACCGAAGCTGATCGCCGGAAACGCCAACCTGCCGCTGGCCAAGTCGATCGCAAGACGGATGTCGATGCATCGGGGGATGAGCGTCAGTCTGGTCGAGGCCCGCGTCGAACGCTTCAACGACCAGGAAATCTTCGTCGAGGTGTTCGAGAATGTCCGGGGCGAGGACATGTACATCATCCAGTCCACCTCGAACCCGGCGAACGACAACCTGATGGAGCTTCTGATCATGACCGACGCGCTGCGCCGGTCCAGCGCCAGCCGGATCACCGCTGTCATCCCCTACTTCGGCTATGCAAGGCAGGATCGCCGCGCCAAGGCGCGCACGCCGATCACCGCCAAGCTGGTGGCCAACATGATCGCCGAGGCCGGGGTTGACCGCGTCCTCACGCTTGACCTTCATGCGGCGCAGATCCAGGGCTTCTTCGACATTCCGGTCGACAACCTTTACGCCTCGCCGGTCTTCGCGCTGGACATCGAGCATCAGTTCAAGGGCCAGATGCAGGACCTGATGGTCGTGTCACCCGACGTGGGCGGCGTGGCCCGCGCGCGCGAGCTTGCCAAGCGGATCAACGCGCCGCTGGCCATCGTCGACAAGCGGCGGGAGAAGGCCGGAGAGGTGGCGGGGATGACCGTCATCGGCGACGTCCGGGGCCACAAATGCATCATCGTCGACGACATCTGCGACACCGCCGGTACGCTTTGCAAGGCCGCCGAGACGCTGATGGAGGCCGGGGCGACCGAGGTTCACAGCTATATCACCCATGGCGTCCTTTCCGGTCCGGCGGTCGAACGGGTGCAGGGCTCGGTGATGAAATCGCTGGTGATCACCGACAGCATCGAGCCGACCGAGGCCGTGAAGTCCGCAAAGAACATCCGCATCGTGCCCACCGCACCGATGTTCGCGCAGGCGATCCTGAACATCTGGGGCGGGATGTCGGTGTCCAGCCTGTTCGAGACCGATACCCTGGTCCCGATCTACGAAGGCCTTTACCAGCGCAGCTGAGCCTTCAACCCTTGGCGCCGACCCCAAATTGGTGGGATTCGGCCAAGATTCAGCCGCAATGTCATAGCATGTGGGTCATTGTAGCCGTGCCGGGGTCATGATGAGCCACGCAACCGCCTTGCCACGTCATGGGTTTTCCCCGGTTCTGCAGCGTCATCTGCTGCTTGCGGCCCTGGTGCTGATCTACGGGCTCACGGCCTATTCCATCAGCTGGTACGTCGGTGCCCCGGTCCGCGAAGAGCGCGCCGGAATCATGTTCGCGAAGTTCCTCATCGACATTCCGATGATGGTGTTCTTCGTGCTGCTCTGGCGGCTTCTGGACCTGACCTATGTCCGCCGCGACCCTGACCGGTTCGGGACGCTGAAGGCCGAAGTCCTGGGCTTCGTGAAGGACCCGGACCGCATTCTTGGCGGTCTGATCGCGACGGCGCTGATGACCGGGACGCTGATCGCCTATTCGCAGCTGAAAAGCCTGATCCCGATCCTGCAGCCGTTCAGCTGGGACGAGACCTTCATGAAGCTGGACCGGCTGCTGTTCTTCGGCGTCGATCCCTACAGGATCTTCCATGCGGTGTTCGGCGGCACCTTGAGCCTGACCTTCTTCACCGGCATCTACAATTTCTGGCTCTTCATGATGTACTTCGTGCTGCTCGGGGCCTGCTTCATGCGGCCCGACAGCCGGGTGCGCCTGCAATTCCTGATCGCGTTCCTCTTGTGCTGGTCCATCGGCGGCAATCTTCTGGCGACGGTGTTTTCTTCCGCCGGACCGGCCTACTACGCCAGGCTTGGTCTTGGGGATACCTTCGCCGGATTGATGGGCCTCTTGCAGACCCATGCCGAAACCGGGGCCATCACCGTGATCAACACGCAGAACCTGTTGTGGGACCTGCACACGCAACCCCAGCCGCTGCACGCGATTTCGGCCTTTCCCAGCATGCATGTCACCTCATCCGTCCTGATGGCGATCTTTCTGTCCCGGCTGTCCAGGACCCTTGGGACCTTTGCCTGGCTCTTTGCGCTTGGCATCATGATCGGGTCGGTGCTTCTGGCCTGGCACTACGCGGTTGACGGGCTGGCGGGCGGCCTGATCGCCCTGGCGGGCTGGGGGGCCGCAGGCTGGCTGCTGCGGGTCTTCCACGGCACCGATTCCGGCGGACAGGCGGATCTCCGGGCCTGATCTCAGGTCAGGTCCCAGGCGTCGTCGTCCTTTGCGCGGCCGATGGCCAGCCAGTCGGCCCTGATGCGAGCGATGCGGCTGTCGCCCCAGGTCCGGAACACGATCTCGAAGCCGGTGGTCGTCACATTCTCGGCCGAGATGTCCACCCGTGAGTTCACCTTGTGGTCGATGTCCCACATCGAAATGCCGACAGTGACCACGGGCGGGTCCAGAAACTCGTCCTTGAAGGGCTGCGGGTGCCGCACTTCGCGCGGACCGGACCCCGTCCACATCGCGCCGTCATGCGCAAAGTCGGAAAACAGGATTCTTGATCCCTGTTCGATACCAATGACACCCGAGTACCGCCGCATACCGTACCTGACCCGCAAACCTGACGGATGATGTACCGAATTTCGGGCAGTCGGCCAGAAAAAACAGCAGCCCCGGACCGTGCCGGGGCTGCTGGAAAACACTTGAACGACGGCAAGAGGCGCTAGAGGCTGGCCGCCGCCTTCATCGCCAGAAGGTCTGCCACGGCCTTGTCGGCGGCATCCTTGTCCGAATTGACCGCCGCCGCCTCGCAGGCATCGGCCACCAGCGCGTCCAGCGCCGCCGGGGTCAGCTCGCCCAGGGGAACCGCCTGTTCGGCCAGGACCGAAACGCTTGAGGCGCTGATCTCGGCAAAGCCGCCGGTCACGATGTAGGATTTCACCCCATCCGCCCCGGTCACCTTCAGAACGCCGGGACGCAGGCCGGTGATGGTGGCCGCGTGGCCCTCCATCGCCGTCATGTCGCCCATCGCGCCGGGAATCTGGACCTCGGTCGCCGGGAACGACGCCAGGCGGCGCTCCGGGCTGACCAGATCGAACTGCACCGTGCCGGCCATCTTGCCCCCTTACGCCGCCGCTGCCGCAAGCTTGGCAGCCTTGGCCTTCACTTCCTCGATGTCGCCGACCATGTAGAACGCCGCTTCCGGCAGATGGTCGTACTCACCCGCAACCACGGCCTTGAACGACGCGATGGTCTTTTCCAGCGGAACCTGCACGCCGTCCGAGCCGGTGAAGACCTTGGCCACGTCGAAGGGCTGCGACAGGAAGCGCTGGATCTTCCGGGCGCGGGCCACGGTCAGCTTGTCCTCTTCCGACAGCTCGTCCATGCCAAGGATGGCGATGATGTCCTGCAAGGACTTGTAACGCTGCAGGATCCCCTGCACCGAACGCGCGACACTGTAATGCTCTTCGCCCACGATCTGCGGGTCCATCAGGCGCGAGGTGCTGTCCAGCGGGTCCACCGCCGGATAGATCCCAAGCTCCGAAATCGCGCGGCTGAGGGTGGTCGTCGCGTCAAGGTGCGCGAAGGACGTGGCCGGTGCCGGGTCGGTCAGGTCGTCTGCGGGAACGTAGATCGCCTGCACCGAGGTGATCGACCCCGCCTTGGTCGAAGTGATGCGCTCCTGCAGCGCCCCCATGTCGGTCGCCAGCGTCGGCTGGTAGCCCACGGCGGACGGGATGCGACCCAGAAGGGCCGACACTTCCGACCCCGCCTGGGTGAAACGGAAGATGTTGTCGACGAAGAACAGCACGTCCGTCCCCGACATGTCGCGGAACTGTTCGGCCAGCGTCAGCCCGGTCAGTGCGACGCGGGCACGCGCCCCCGGCGGCTCGTTCATCTGGCCGTAGACCAGCGCCACCTTGGACGCCGCCAGATCGTCGATCTTGATGACGCCCGATTCGATCATCTCGTGATAGAGGTCGTTGCCCTCACGGGTGCGTTCGCCCACGCCCGCGAACACCGAATAGCCCGAGTGGACCTTGGCGATGTTGTTGATCAATTCCATGATCAGCACCGTCTTGCCCACGCCCGCACCGCCGAAGAGGCCGATCTTGCCGCCCTTGGAATAGGGGGCCAGAAGGTCGATGACCTTGATCCCGGTGATCAGGATCTGGCTTTCCGTCGCCTGCTCGCTGAAGGCCGGGGCGGGCTGGTGGATCGCACGGGTTTCCTTGGCCACCACGGGCCCCTTTTCGTCCACCGGCTCGCCGATGACGTTCAGGATGCGGCCCAGCGTCGCTTCGCCCACCGGAACCGAGATCGGCGCGCCAAGGTCCGTCACCCGGGTGCCCCGGACCAGACCTTCGGTGGCGTCCATCGCGATGCAGCGGACAGTGTTCTCGCCTAGATGCTGGGCCACTTCCAGCACCAGACGCTTGCCGTTGTTGGTGGTTTCCAGCGCGTTCAGGATCGCCGGGAGCGCGCCATCGAACTGCACGTCGACGACGGCGCCGATGACCTGCGTGACCTTGCCCGCACCTGCGGCTGCTTTCGGGGCTTTTGCCATGATCTTCTACTCCGGTTTCGTCAGAGCGCCTCGGCGCCCGAGATGATTTCGATAAGCTCTTTGGTGATCGCGGCCTGACGGCTCCGGTTGTACTGGATCGTCAGCTTGTTGATCATGTCGCCGGCGTTCCGCGTCGCGTTGTCCATCGCGGACATCCGCGCGCCCTGTTCGCTGGCACCGTTTTCCAGAAGGGCGGTGAAGATCTGCGTCGCGACCCCGCGCGGCAGGAGGTCGGCAAGGATCGCCTCTTCGCTCGGTTCATAGTCATAAAGCGCGGTCGCACCGGTGGCTTCGAACTTCGCCGGGATCACCTGCTGCATCGTCGGGATCTGGCTGATCACCGACTGGAAGCGGTTGTAGAAGATCGTGACCACGTCCACTTCGCCCGCCTCGAACGCGGCCATCACTTCGCGCGCCACACCTTGCGCATTGGCATAGCCGACGCGCTTGACCTCGCTCAGGTCGACATGGCCGGTGAAGGCCTGGGCCCAGTCGCGCTTCAGCTGCTCGCGGCCCTTCTTGCCGACGGTCAGCATCTTCACCGTCTTGCCCTGCGCCACCAGCTCTGCCGCACGGGCCCGCGCCAGCTTGACGATGGACGAGTTGAAGCCGCCGCAAAGCCCGCGCTCCGAGGTCATGACGACCAGAAGATGCACCTGGTCGCGGCCGTTCCCGGCCAGCAGCTTCGGCGCACCGTCCCCGGTGCCGATCCCCGCGGCCAGCGCCGCCATCACTGCCGTCATCCGCTCGGCGAACGGACGGGCGGCTTCGGCAGCTTCCTGGGCGCGGCGCAGCTTTGCCGCCGCAACCATCTGCATCGCCTTGGTGATCTTCCGCGTGTTCTTCACGCTTCCGATCCGGTTTTTCAGGTCCTTAAGGCTGGGCATCTGCCTATTCCTTCAAGGCTCAAGCAAAGGTCTTGGCGAAAGCGTCAAGTTCCGCGCGGATCGCCTTTTCCAGATCGCCGGCCACCTTGCGGTCGTTTTTGGTGATGTCGTCCAGAAGCGCGCGCCCAGCCGTCCGCAGGTGCTTCAAGAGGCCTGCCTCGAAGCGGCCCACGTCCTTGACCGGCACCTTGTCGAGATAGCCGTTGGTGCCCGCAAAGATCACGCAGACGATTTCCGCGTTGGTCAGCGGCGAATACTGCGCCTGCTTCATCAGCTCGGTCAGGCGCGCGCCCCGGTTCAGCAGGGCCTGGGTCGAAGCGTCAAGGTCCGACCCGAACTGCGCGAAGGCCGCCATTTCGCGGTACTGCGCCAATTCCAGCTTCACCTTGCCCGCGACCGACTTCATCGCGTTGGTCTGGGCCGAGGATCCGACGCGGCTCACCGACAGACCGGTGTTCACGGCAGGACGGACGCCCTGGTAGAAGAGCTCGGTTTCCAGGAAGATCTGGCCGTCGGTGATCGAGATCACGTTCGTCGGGATATAGGCCGACACGTCGCCCGCCTGGGTCTCGATGATCGGCAGCGCGGTCAGCGACCCGGACCCGAAATCGGCGTTGAGCTTGGCCGACCGCTCCAGAAGCCGCGAGTGCAGATAGAACACGTCGCCCGGATAGGCCTCGCGCCCCGGCGGACGGCGGAGGAGGAGCGACATCTGCCGGTAGGCCACCGCCTGCTTCGACAGGTCATCATAGATGATCAGGGCATGGCGGCCGTTGTCGCGGAAGAACTCGGCCATCGCGGTCGCGGCATAGGGGGCCAGGAACTGCATCGGCGCGGGGTCCGATGCGGTGGCGGCGACGACGATCGTGTAGGCCGACGCGCCGGACTCGTCCAGTTTCTTGACCAGCTGCGCCACGGTCGAACGCTTCTGCCCGATGGCGACATAGATGCAGTACAGTTTCTTCGATTCGTCCGAACCGGCGGCCTCATTGTAGGACTTCTGGTTCAGGATCGTGTCCAGCGCCACGGCGGTCTTGCCGGTCTGGCGGTCGCCGATGATCAGCTCGCGCTGGCCCCGGCCGATCGGGATCATCGCGTCCACGGCCTTGAGGCCGGTCGCCATCGGTTCATGCACCGACTTGCGCGGGATGATCCCCGGCGCCTTGACGTCGGCCACCCGACGCTCGGTCGCCTTGATCGGGCCCTTGCCGTCGATCGGGTTGCCAAGGCCGTCCACGACCCGGCCCAGAAGCGCGTCACCGGCCGGCACGTCCACGATGGACTTGGTGCGCTTGACGGTGTCGCCTTCCTTGATGTCCTGGTCCGACCCGAAGATCACGATGCCGACGTTGTCGACTTCCAGGTTCAGCGCCATGCCCCGGATGCCGCCGGGGAATTCCACCATCTCGCCGGCCTGCACGTTGTCCAGGCCATGCACACGGGCAATCCCGTCGCCGACCGACAGAACGCGACCGACTTCGGCCACTTCCGCATCCTTGCCGAAGTTCTTGATCTGCTCTTTCAGGATCGCAGAGATCTCAGCAGCCTGGATTCCCATCACCCAACCTCTTTCATTGCATTTTGCAGGGCCGCGAGCTTTGCCTTGACCGAAGTGTCGATCATGGTCGAGCCCAGCTTGACGACAAGACCGCCGATAAGGGATTCATCGACGGTCGTTTTCAGTTTCACGGTCTTGCCGACGCGGGCCTTCAGCGTCTCGGCAAGTTTCTTCGATTGGGCCGCGGTCAGCGCGCGGGCGGCGGTGACCTCGGCGGTCACTTCGCCCTTCTCGGCGGCGATGAGGCTGGCCAGTTGCACGGCAAACTGCGGCAGCACGAAGAGACGCCGCTTGTCGGCCATCAGCGCCAGCGTATTGGCGGTCAGCGGGTTCAGGCCCAGCTTCCTGCCGACGGCCGCGATCACGCCGCCCTGTTCTTCCCGGCTGATCACCGGCGACGCGATCACGGCCCGCAGATCGTCGCTTGCGGCCAGGGTTTCGGTCAGGGCAGCGGCGTCGGCCTCCAGGGCTTTCAGGGCACCGTCTTCCTTGGCCAGATCGAACAAGGCCGACGCATAGCGTGCGGCAATACCCAGAGAGATCGAAGCTGGTTCTGACACGTCAACCCTTCCGTTGTCTCATGCGCCCAGGGCTCCTGCGAACCGGGCCTTTCCTTCAGCGCACGCCTTGATCCCCGTCGCAAGCGGCGCACTCCGTCGCGGGGTCCTTAGCAGAGGCTTTCCCACCCCGCAACCGGGTTGCTCACCGTTTCGCGAGGGATTCTTGGCCGCCTTGCTTGGTCACTTTGTCGCTGCAGCGCCATGGCTGCGCATTGCCGCTTCCGACTTAGCCGGCCTTGCGGTTCATCGCCGGTTCCGGTCGGCCCTTGCCAACCCCTTCCCAGACCTTCAGGGGCCGCTTCACCACCGCCCCAAGGCCGCCCCTTGTGGGCGCATAGACCTGCTTTGTCGCCTCGACCATCAGCACGCCGCCTGCCAGCCAGGGCATCCGCCGACCGAAGGCCTCCCAGAAGTTCGCAGTCCGCAGCCAGAACCGGGTGGAGGACGGCGGCGCAAAGAGGACCGAACAGCTCCGCTCCGGCGTGAAGCCGTGCCGCTTCAGCTGCGCCTCAAGCTGGGCAACCGAATAGGGCCGCCCGAAGCCGAAGGGCGTCACGTCGCGCCGCGACCAGAGCCCGGTGCGGTTCGGCACGACGAAAAGCACCCTTCCCCCCGGCCCCAGCACCCGGGCGCATTCGTCCAGCACGGCAGACGGGTTCTCCGAGGTTTCCAGCCCGTGCATCAGCACCAGCCGGTCAACGAGGCCCGTCGGCAATGGCCAGGCGGTGTCCTCGCACAACACGCTGACATTCTCCATGCCCGCGGGCCAGGGCATCACGCCCTGCGGCCCCGGCATCAGCCCGATCACCCGCCGCGACGGCTCGAGATACGGGCGCAGGAGCGGCACCGCGAATCCGAACCCCGCGACCGTCTGCCCGGCCAGCGGTGGCCAAAGCCGGACCAACTGGTCGCGGATGGCCCGCTGCGCCACCCGGCCAAGCGCCGTGCGGTAGTAGAAGGTCCTCAGGTCCAGCACATCAAGGTGCATTGCGGCGCGGCGTCCTTCCGGTCAGGCTTGTGGCAACCTAGCCATTCCGGGGTCGAAAAACCATGCCGCTTGAACTTGTCACCGTTCCCTGCCTGTCGGACAACTACGCCTACCTGATCCACGATGCCGAAACCGGCCACACCGCCGTCATCGACGTGCCCGAAGCAGGCCCGATCCTTGCCGCGCTGGACGCGCAGCAGTGGCGGCTGACCGACATCCTGATCACCCACCACCACGACGACCACATCCAGGGCGTCGACACCCTGCGCGCCAGGACCGGTGCCATGGTCCTTGGTGCCGCCGCCGATGCCCATCGCCTGCCCCGCCTCGACCTGGCCCTGACCGAAGCCGACAGCTTTTCCATCGGTCGCGATTTCGCCCGTGTGATCGACGTTCCCGGCCACACCCTTGGCCATATCGCGTTTCACTTCCCCGACAGCCGGCTCTGCTTTACCGCCGACAGCCTGATGGCCGGGGGCTGCGGACGCCTGTTCGAGGGCACGCCGGCGCAGATGCATGCCAGCCTGCAGAAACTCGGCCAGCTTCCGGCCGACACCCTCATCTGCTCCGGCCACGAATACACCGCCTCGAACCTGCGCTTCGCGCTGACCCTTGAACCGGACAATCCAAGGCTTATCTCCAGACAAGCCGAGATCGCGGCCCGCCGCGCCCAAGGTCGTCCGACCGTCCCGGTCTCCTTGGGGGTCGAGCTTCAGACCAACCCTTACCTGCGCGCGCATCTGCCCGCGCTGAAAGCAGCCGTCGGCCTTCCAGATGCCGACGATGTCTTGGTTTTCGCCGAAATCCGGGCCAGAAAAGACAAGTTCTAGGCGTCCCGTATCACAATTGGCGTGAGACCCGCGGGGAAACCCCGAAATCTGGAAGATTGCGCTTGAAGTGCGGCGCGGAAAACCGAACTTTAAGCTTATGAGGCCAGGGTCGGCACGGGCCGCGTTGCCCCTCCGACCTGCAGGACAGGAGCACTGATCGTGCCATCGTTTTCGACCACGCTGGAACAAGCCATCCATGGGGCGCTGGCGCTTGCCAATTCCCGCCGCCACGAACTGGCAACGCTTGAACATCTTCTCCTGGCCCTGATCGACGAACCCGACGCCGCACGGGTGATGAAGGCCTGCTCGGTGAACCTTGAGGATCTGAAAAAGACCCTCACCGACTTCATCGACGATGATCTTTCCACCCTCGTCACCGATGTCGAAGGGTCCGAGGCTGTGCCCACCGCCGCCTTCCAGCGCGTGATCCAGCGCGCCGCGATCCATGTGCAATCCAGTGGCCGCACCGAAGTCACCGGCGCGAACGTGCTGGTCGCGATCTTCGCCGAACGCGAATCGAACGCCGCCTATTTCCTGCAGGAACAGGACATGACCCGCTACGACGCGGTCAACTTCATCGCCCATGGCGTGGCCAAGGACCCGTCCTATGGCGAGGCGCGGCCGGTTCAGGGGGCCGAGGAACAGCAGGAAACTCCCAAGGCCGAGGCGGGTGAGGCCAAGGAATCCGCGCTGTCCAAGTATTGCGTCGACCTGAACGTCAAGGCGCGCAAGGGCGATGTCGACCCCCTCATCGGCCGCGAGGCCGAGGTTGAGCGGGCGATCCAGGTCCTCTGCCGCCGCCGCAAGAACAATCCGCTTCTGGTCGGGGACCCCGGCGTCGGCAAGACCGCCATCGCCGAAGGTCTGGCGCGCAAAATCGTCAACGGCGAGACGCCCGAAGTTCTGGCCAAGGCCACGATCTTCAGTCTCGACATGGGCGCGCTTCTGGCCGGAACCCGCTACCGCGGCGATTTCGAGGAACGGCTGAAGGCCGTGGTCAAGGAACTGGAAGACCACCCCGACGCGATCCTCTTCATCGACGAGATTCACACCGTCATCGGCGCGGGGGCGACTTCGGGCGGTGCGATGGATGCCTCGAACCTTCTCAAACCCGCGCTGCAGGGCGGCAAGCTGCGCTGCATGGGTTCCACCACCTACAAGGAATTCCGCCAGCATTTCGAAAAGGACCGCGCCCTGTCGCGCCGGTTCCAGAAGATCGACGTGAACGAACCCTCGGTGCCGGATGCGATCAAGATCCTGATGGGTCTCAAACCGCATTTCGAGGAACATCACGACCTCAAGTACACCAACGACGCGATCAAGTCGGCGGTGGAACTGGCCGCGCGCTACATCCATGACCGCAAGCTGCCGGACAGCGCCATCGACGTCATCGACGAAGCCGGGGCCGCCCAGCATCTTCTGTCGGACAGCAAGCGCCGCAAGACGCTCGGCATCAAGGAGATCGAGGCCGTCGTGGCCAAGATCGCCCGCATTCCGCCGAAAACCGTGTCGAAGGACGATGCCGAAACCCTGCGCGATCTGGAGAAGACGCTGAAGCGCGTGGTCTTCGGCCAGGACAAGGCGGTCACCGCGCTCTGCTCGGCGATCAAGCTGGCGCGCGCGGGTCTGCGCGAACCGGAAAAGCCGATCGGCAACTATCTCTTTGCGGGACCCACGGGCGTCGGGAAAACCGAGGTCGCCAAGCAGCTCGCCTCCAGCCTGGGCGTGGAACTGATCCGCTTCGACATGTCGGAATACATGGAGAAACACGCCGTTTCCCGCCTGATCGGCGCGCCTCCGGGCTATGTCGGCTTTGACCAGGGCGGCATGCTGACCGACGGCGTCGACCAGCACCCGCATTGCGTCCTGCTTCTGGACGAGATGGAAAAGGCGCATCCGGATGTCTACAACATCCTCTTGCAGGTGATGGACCACGGCAAGCTGACCGACCACAACGGCCGGACGGTGGATTTCCGCAACGTGATCCTGATCATGACCTCGAACGCCGGGGCGCGTGAACAAAGTCAGGCCGCCATCGGCTTTGGCCGCGAACGCCGCACGGGGGAAGATACCGCCGCGATCGAGCGGACGTTCACCCCCGAATTCCGCAACCGCCTGGACGCGGTGATCAATTTCGCCCCCCTGGGCAAGGAGATCATCATGCAGGTGGTGGAGAAGTTCGTCCTGCAGCTTGAGGCGCAGCTGATGGACCGCAACGTCCATATCGAGCTGTCGCCCGAAGCCGCGATGTGGCTGGGTGACAAGGGCTATGACGACAAGATGGGGGCGCGGCCCCTGGCCCGGGTGATCCAGGAACACATCAAGAAGCCGCTCGCCGAAGAACTGCTGTTCGGCAGGCTGGTGAAGGGGGGCGTGGTCCGGGTTCTGGTCCGTGATGACGCCATCGCGCTGGAGATCGAGGAACCGGCAAAGCCCGCGATCACCAAATCAAAGCCGCCGCTCCTCACGGCTGAATAGCCAGAAGACCTGAATCCCCGCCCTCACCCGGCGGGGGTTTTCCTTTGCGGACCGCTCGCCTGTGCCTGCGGCACGCCTCGCTCCGGCCCATGCGACGAGAAGCCGAAGGCGCACGAGGAGCCGCCGCATCGGTTAAGATTCGCTGAACGTCCACAGACAAGCCACTGGAATCATTGACCTGCACCAAGTGCCCACGCGTGGGCAGGGTCAGACCACCGCCCGCCGGTAAAGATGCCAGGTCGCATGCCCGAGGACCGGCAGCACCACCACCAGCCCGATCAGCGCCGGCAGGATGCCCAGCCCCAGCCCGACGGCGACGATCAGACCCCAGGTCCCGATCACCACCGGATTCTCCCGCGCGACCTGGACCGAGGTCAGGACCGCGACCGGCAGCGTCACGTTCCGGTCGAGGAGGAGCGGGAACGACACCACGGAAACCGCCAGCACCGCCGCGGCCAGCACGAAGCCGACCCCGGTCCCGACCACCGTCATCACCCAGCCGGCCGGCGTGGTCAGCGCCGCCGTCACCAGCGCCATCAGGCTGGCGGGCCGCTCGGTTCCCAGCGTCGCCGCATGGATCGCGTCGGCCAGCAGCAGCCAGACCATGAAGATCACCCCGTTGAACAGGCTCAGCATCAGGATGCGGGGGAAACGGGGGTTCCGCAGGACGTCGAACATCGCACCCCAGCTGACCTCGGCCCCGGCCTCGCGGCGCCGGCTCAGCTCATAAAGGCCCAGTGCCGCCACCGGCCCGACCAGCGCAAAGCCCGACAGCA
>JBIJDO010000079.1:0-9423 GCA_044344105.1 Tabrizicola sp. | reverse complement strand
GCCTTGCGTCGCGAGGCCCAGGAGCACCGCGCCCATCAGCGGGTAGAGAAGGCAGGCGAACATCACGTCCGACCGCATCGCCCCCAGATCGTCCCAGCCTTTCCGCAGCGCCTGCCGCAGGTCGTCGGTGGTCAGCTTCCGCGTTTTCGGCCGCACCGTCGGATCGGCCCCGGCATTGGTTGCCACATCGGTTGCATAGCCCGCCACCGAACCAAGCGCCCCGAAGGCCCAGGACAAGGGGTTTCCAATCGTCTTCGGCATCAAGCGTCCTCCCGTTCGGGGGCGCCCGGGGCCGGTCCTGCCTCGGGTCATCCCTGTGGCATCGACTGCAAGCAAGCCTATTATATTTATGGTAGCACGAAACCGGCGCCAGGCCAGTCACGTGTTGGTGCCGGCTCTCAACGTTCGGTCAGCTTCAGCTCGATCCGCCGGTTCTGCGCCCGTGCCGCTTCGTCATCCCCGGTCGCCACCGGGCGATATTCGCCAAAGCCGGTCGCGGCCATCCGGTCGGGCGGAAACCCAAGCTCGTCCTGCATGAAGCGCACGACCGACAGCGCGCGGGCCTGGCTCAGTTCCCAGTTGTCGGCAAATTCGCCGGTGCCGGACAGGGGCACATTGTCGGTGTGACCGTCGACCCGGATGATCCAGTCGACTTCGGGCGGGATGCTGGCGCGGACCTCGTCCAGGATGCCGACCACCCCCGCAATCTGCGCCCGGCCTTCGGGGGCAAGGTCGGCCGAACCGGGCTTGAACAGCACCTCGGACGAGAAGACGAACCGGTCGCCCACCACCTGCACGCCCTCGCGGCCCTGCAGAAGGGTGGACAGCTGCCCGAAGAATTCCGACCGGAACCGGGCAAGGTCCTTGTTCTCCGCCGCCAGCCGCGCGGCCTCGGCGGCTTCCAGTTCAGCGCGCTTGCGCTGTTCCGCCGCGACCTGGGCGAGTGCGGCGTTCAGGTCGTTGCCAAGCGTGTCGAGCTGCACCTTTGCGGCTTCATCCCTTGCCCTCGCCTCATCCAGCACCGACTGCAGGCTGCCAAGCTGGCTGCGCAGCGCCGCGACCTGCCGGTTCAAGAGCTCGACCTCCCGCGCGGCCGCCAGAACCTTTTCCTGTTCGGCAAGCAGGGCCGTTTCCGCTGCCGCCAACGCCGCTTCCTTGGACGTCGCCCCTTCGGCCACCGTCCGGGCTGCGGCAAGCAGGGTCAGCGTTTCCTCCGCCCGCTTGCGTTCGGCTTCCAGTGCCAGCGTCATCGCAGTCAGTTCGGTATCGGCATTGGCCAGCCGGTCCCGCAAGGCCTGCAGCGCGGCGGCATCCGCCAGACGGGCCGCCTCGGCCTCTGTCACCTGCGCCTTGGCCGCGTCCAGCGCAGCAGTGGTCGTCACGCCCTTGGCGCGCTCTTCGGCCAGCAAGGCCTCCAGCGCATCGCGGCGGGCGGCGGCCAGACGGGCGGCCTCGGCACTCGCATCCACCTCGTCCCGCGCCCTGGCCAGCGCGAGGGTCATCGCTTCGGCCTCGGAGACCAGCTTCGCCCGCGCCGCTTCAAGCTCGGCAACCGATGCCGTCAGCCGCTCGGCCTCCCCCCGGGCGGTGTCGCGTTCGACCAGAAGCGCCGCAACCTGGGCCTCGAAGTCGGTGATCCGGGTCCGGGCTGATGCGAGGTCGCTTTCGCGTGCCGCAAGGTCCGCGGTCAGCGTGGCGATCACCCCGGCCTGCCGGTCGCCTTCCGCCAGCGCCGAGGCCAGACCCGCCTGCAGTTCGGCCACGCGCGCCTCAAGGTCGGTCGCCCTGGCCTCTTCCAGCCCCAGCGCATCGGCCAGCTGCGCCACCTGAGAGGTCAGCGCATCCAGTTCGCTGTCCTGCGTGGTGATCGTGTCGCGCAGGACCGACTGCATCACGGTGAAGATGGTCAGGACGAACATCAGCACCATCAGAAGCGTCGTCACCGCATCGACGAAGCCCGGCCAGATGATGCTCGAGTCCCGTCGGCGGGTGCGGGCGACCATCTCAGGCCCGCCCGGCGCTGCGGCCCAGCGCCCGTATCGCCGCCGTCAGCGCCGCAATGTCGGTCTTGAGGTCGCTCAGCGTTTCCTGCCGCCCCGCCGCCATCTCTTCCAGTATGCGCAACAGCTGAACGTCGATCGACCGCAGCCGCATCCGGCTTTCCGCATCGCTGCCGCCTTCTGCCGTCTGCAGCGCCGCGATCAGTTTCTCCTGCCCCTCCGCGATCCGTTGCAGCAGGGCGGGCTGGCCCTTTTCGGCATCCATCCGCTCGGTCAGCCGCGTCATCGTGGCCACCAGTTCGGAAATCTTCGCCTCGGAGTGAAAACGGTTGGCCTCGGTCTGGGTCTGCAGCGCCTGCAGTTCCTCCATCTGCTGGGCCATGTGGTCGACCAGAAGGCCCAGCGCGTTCTGGTCGGCACTTTCGCCATCGCCCGCATAGCCAAGCCGGGTGATCGAGGACAGCCATTCCTCCAGTTCGCGGCTGAACCGGTTCTGCCCGTGCCCCGCGAACAGTTCCAGAAGCCCCAGCACCAGCGACCCGGCCAGCCCCAGAAGCGACGAGGAAAACGCCGTCCCCATCCCGCCCAGCTGGCTTTCAAGGCCGGTCATCAGCTTGCCGAACACATCGAGCCCGCTTTCACCCTCGGCAGGGGCAAGACTGCGGATCGTCTCGACCACTGCCGGCACCGTGGTGGCCAGCCCCCAGAAGGTTCCCAGAAGACCCAGGAAAACCAGAAGGTTGATCAGGTAGCGCGTGATATCCCGCGCCTCGTCGATCCGTTGGACGACCGACTCCTGGATCGACCGCGAGGAGGAGGCCGAGATCGACATCCGCGCCGACCGCGACCGCAGAAGTGCGGCCAGGGGGGCCAAGAGGCGTGGCGGGGCGTCATCCTCGGTGCCCGCAGTGCCGCGCACGAAATTCTCGATCCAATAGACCGACTGCGCCAGGATCCAGACCTGCCAGAATGAGGTCAGGACGCCGATGACGAAGACCAGCGCGATCAGCCCGTTCAGCAGCGGATTGGTGCGCAGGATCCCGATGATCTGGCTGTGGATCAGCCAGGCCCCGGCCCCGACCAGAAGACAGACCAGCAGCATCGTGGTGATGGCGCGGATCGGCTGCGAGAAGGTCGTCGCGACCCCAGCCCCGCGTTGGTCTGTCTGGGACATGTTTGTCCTCTGGCCGCCCGTTGGTTCCCTGCCGTTCGGGCAAGACTAGCAGGATGGGCGTCGCTGCCAAGCAAAAGGTCAGATCAGGTCGCGAACCCGTGTGGCCAGCCATTCAAGGTCCGCATCGGCGATGCCAAGTTCGGCCAGATGCGCGGCGGTGGACCACAGGTAATCGCGGTTCGGCCCGCGCCCGCCGACGGCACCGGCGATGATCCGGGCCTGGGTTTCGCGGTCGAGATGGCAATACTGCGCGTGGTCGGGGTCGATCACATAGGCCAGCGCAATGATCGGCCCGGCGTCGGTCCGCACCGGCAGGGTCATCTCCAGATAGGCCGAAGACACCAGTTCCCGCTCCCGCAGGGCGGCCAGCGTAGCGGCCTCGGCCCCCGGTTCGACCCGGAAGGCAACCCCGGTGCAGGAGGCCCCGTCGGCCCGGTCCAGCGCCAGCACGAGGCCCGGCTGGTCCACCGTGCCCCGATGGTGAATCGAGCGCATGCAGAAGCTGCGGTGCCAGCCGTCCAGCCGGGCAATGCGCCGTTCCGCGACCGGGAAGCCTGCGTCCCAGATCAGCGATCCGTAGCCGAAGACCCAAAGGGGCTGCTGCATGACTGGTCCTGTGCGTTCCGGCCCTGTAAACACCGGGACACAGGCAAAGAAAAGGGCCACCCCATGCGCAAGCTTCTGTTCCTTCTGTTGGCGGCGACGGCCCTGTGGTCGGGCTACTGGTTTGTCGGGACGAAGGTGATCCGGCAGGGGGTGGAGGACGGCTTTGCCGATGCCGCCCGCCAGGGGCTCGTCGCACAGAAGTCCGGCTTCCGGCTTGTGGGGTTTCCGAACCGCTGGGATCTGACGGTCGAGGGCCTGCAACTTTCCGACTCGGGGTCGGGCATCGGCTGGCAGGCGCCCTTCGTCCAGGTCTTCGCGATGACCTGGAAGCCCTGGCACATCATCGCCGCCCTGCCGACGGAACAGGTGGTGACGCTGCCGGATCAGGCGGTGACGGTCACCGGGCAGGACCTCAAGGCCAGTCTGCGCGCGCGGCCCTCGACCGACCTGCCCCTGGCCGAGGCACGGCTGGCCGGGACCACACTGACCCTGGTATCGGATCAGGGCTGGAGGCTTGGCCTTGGCGACTTCACCCTGGGCCTGCGTGCCGTGCCGTCGCTCGGGACCGCCGGGTATGAGCTCGGTTTCGACCTGGCACCCCTGACCCCCGACCCGGCCTTCGTGGCGGCGGTCAGGGCCGTGGCGATCCCCGACCTGCCGCCATCTGACCTGCCGGACGTGGTGGAAAGCCTGTGGGGCAGCGTCTACCTCACCCTGTCTGCACCCCTTGACCGGTATGCCGCAGAGGTCAAACCCTACCTGACCCGGATCGAGATCAACCAGCTGAACCTCGCCTGGGGCCAGCTTGCCGCGACGGCCAAGGGGGTGATCCAGGCGGACGGCAACGGCTACGCTGCCGGGACAGTGACCGTCGAGATCACCAACTGGGACCGGCTGCCCGCCATCCTCGTCGCGGCCAAGGCCATCACGCCGGAGTTCGCGCCGACCGTAACGCGGGGCATGCAGGCGCTGGCCGCGCAGACGCCCGAGCCGACCGTCCTGTCGCTGACCCTGGTCCTGCAGGACGGCCGGATGAGCTTTGGCCCCTTCCCGCTGGGTCCCGCGCCCCTGATGGTGCCGCCTTCGGGCTAGGATGGGCGCGCTGGGACGGGCAGGCTACCGGCAATAGGCCCCGCCGGACCGGGCCGAGGTGTCGTAGTGCAGGTTGTCCTCGTGATAGCCGTCCGAACCGGGCCCCAGCGTCGTGCGGAAATAGCTGCAGGCCGCCTTGTGGATGCGTCGCATGACCCTGCCATAGTCCTGGGCAACCGACAGCACCTTGCCGTTCGCCAGGGTGAAGGCGGTGATGTCCACGGCCCGGCCCTTGCCATGCTCGCTGATCTTGGCACCCTTCACGTTGTTGCGGCTGCGGCAGATGTAATGCGCGGCGACCTGCAGCTCGACCAGCTTGCCGCCAAAGGCCGGTTGCACCACGTCGTCCACCCAGGCGTTCAGCGCCTTGGCGGCCGAACAGTCCACGGTTGCCGTCTGGCTCAACCGCACGCCCGAGACCGATGTAACGGCCACCGGGTCCGCGATCCCGCAGCCTTCCACCTTCGAGGTGATCCGCGCGATCTCCTCGCCCTTGATGGCCGGGATGCCGCAGACCGCACCTTTCATCGACGCCTTCTCGCGCTTCTTCTTGCGCTCTTCCTTGCGGGTCGGTGGCGGGATCGCCGCCAGATCGACCTCGTCTCCTCTCCGATCGGCGGACAGGTCCAGCCCCGGCGCGTTCGAGCTGGCCTTCAGCGCAGCAATGCCTTCGGCCAGCCGCTTCGGACGCGCCACCGGGCGCAGGGACCGGTCCAGAACCTCGGCCGGCAAGGCCGCAGGTTCGGCCTCCCCATCGGCCACGACGATCTCTGCAGATGCGGGTTGAGCGTCCGCGACAACAGGGGCTGCCAGATAGACCGGGTTCGCGGGCGGACGCGGCGAGCGGTCGATCTCCTGTCCCGCCGCCGATTGCGCAAGACAAAGGACCAGGACGGCCAGGGACCGGCGCACCGCTCTCAACCGTCCTTCGCGGGCGGGGCGCTGCGGCCAAAGTCCGGCGCGGCGGTGTCCTGCCCGGCTTCGATGATCCCCCGGCGGATGGCGCGGGTGCGGGTGAAATAGGCGTGCAGATGGTCGCCATCGCCCATCCGGATCGCGCGCTGCAAGGTGAACAGCTCTTCCGAGAAACGGCCCAGGATATCCAGCACCGCGTCCTTGTTGGTCAGGAACACGTCACGCCACATCACCGGGTCGCTGGCGGCGATCCGGGTGAAGTCGCGAAAGCCCGAGGCGGAGTACTTGATCACTTCGGACTGCGACACCCGGCGCATGTGGTCGGCCACACCGACCATCGTATAGGCAATCGCATGCGGCACGTGGCTCACGACGGCCAGCACCAGGTCGTGATGTTCCACGTCCATCTCGTCAACATTGGCACCCATCGCGACCAGCAGCGACCGCAGCCGGGCCACCGCCTCAGGTTCGGCGTCCGGCGGCGGGGTCAACAGCCACCAGCGGTTCTGGAACAGGGTCGCGAATCCCGACCTGGGACCGGAATACTCGGTTCCCGCCAGCGGATGCCCCGGAATGAACCGGACGCCCGCAGGCAGATGCGGGGCGACGGCTTCCACCACCGCCCGCTTGACCGATCCCACGTCCGTCACCGTCGCGCCCGGCGCCAGATGCGGCCCGATCCCGGCGGCGATGTCGCCCATCACGCCGACGGGAACCGCCAGCACCACAAGGTCGGCCCCCTTGACCGCCTCGGCCGCCGTGTCGCAAACCCGGTCGCAGAACAGGTCCTTCGCCACCGCCCGCGTCTCGGGCGACTTGGCGTAGCCCACGATCTCGCCCGCCAGCCCGCCCGCCCGCATCGCATGCGCCATGGACGAGGCGATCAGCCCCAGACCGATCAGGGCGACGCGCCGGTAGATCATTTCACACCCTTGAACTGCGCGACGGCATGGGCGACCTGCCGGCAGGATGCCTCGTCCCCGATGGTGATCCGCAGGCAATGCGGCAGCTTGTATCCGGCAACCCGGCGCACGATCAGCCCCTGCTTCTGCAGGAAGGCATCGCAGGCCTCAGCCTCTTCCTGGCTGGCAAACCGCGCCAGCACGAAATTCGCCATCGAGGTGTCGGACGGCACCCCAAGCTCGGCCAAAGCGTTCGCCAGCCAGCTCCGCATCCGCGAGTTTTCCGTGCGGCAGTAGGCGACAAAAGCCTCGTCCCGCACGGCAGCCTCGGCGGTTTCCAGTTGCGTCGTCGACAGGTTGAACGGCCCGCGGATGCGGTTCAGCACGTCGATCACATGCCTTGGGCCATAGCCCCAGCCGATCCGCAATCCGCCCAGGCCGTAGATCTTCGAGAACGTCCGCGTCATCACCACGTTCTGTCGCGTGTCCACCAGCGCCGCCCCGCCGTCATAGCCCTCGACATATTCCGCATAGGCCCCGTCCAGCACCAGCAGCGCCTGGGGCGGCAGCCCGTCCGCCAGCCGGGCCACCTCGGCGGCCGAGATCATCGTGCCGGTCGGGTTGTTCGGATTGGCAATGAACACCAGCCTTGTCCGCCGGTTGCAGGCCGCCAGGATCGCATCGACATCCGCCGCCCGCTCCCGTTCCGGCACCTCGACCGGCGTCGCCCCGACCGCCATGGTCGAAATCCGGTACATCAGGAAGCCGTGTTCGGTGAACACCACCTCGTCGCGCGGACCGGCATAGGCCTGGCAGAGGAAGGTGATGATCTCGTCCGACCCGGCCCCGCAGATGATGCGCGCCGCGTCCAGCCCGTGCACCTCGGCAATCGCGGCGCGCAGGTCGGCATGGTCGGTCACCGGATAGCGGTGCAGCGAATGGACCGTGCGCCCGAACGCCTCCTTCGCCTTGTCCGACGGCCCGAACGGGTTCTCGTTCGACGACAGCTTCACGACATTGGCCACGCCCGCCACATGCGCCTTGCCGCCCTCGTAAAGGGCGATGTCAAGAATGCCTGGCTGCGGCTTGATCTGGTCGTTCATTCCGGCCCCCGGGGTAACGTGCCCCGTTTAGCTTCCCCGCAGGCCCGTGGCCAGAGCCTTCGGCACCGCCCGGCCTGTCAGGACTTGTACGACCTGGCCTGCAGCCAATCCATCAGCGCCATCAGGACGCCCGAGACCACGAAAGTCAGGTGGATCACCACCAGCCAGAACATCTCGGTCTCGCCGAAGGTCGTCGCCGTATCCAGATCGCTGATCTCCATGAACCGCTTCAGAAGATGGATCCCCGAGATCGCCACGATACTGGCGATCAGCTTCATCTTCAGCCCGCCGAAATCGACCTTGCCCATCCAGCCGGGCTTGTCGTCGCCCACATCGATGTCGAACTTCGACACGAAACTTTCGTAGCCCGAGAACATCACGATCAACAGCAGGTTCGCCGCCAGCGTCAGGTCGATCAGCGTCAGCGCCACCAGGATCATCTTCTCCGCCGAAAGCTCCAGCACCTGCGGCAGGTAGTACAGCAGTTCCTTGAGGAAGATCACCGTCAGCATCCCCAGCGTCACCGCAAGGCCGAGATACATCGGAGCCATCAGCCAGCGGCTGGCGAACAGGCTTTTCTCGAAGGTCGTCTCGACAGAGGTCTTGTCCGTCATGCGCGGGCTCCCGGAAAGGCAAGGGGCCGCAACCTTGCGGCGCGGCCCCGAATGCAGCGTGCGCCATCGCGCACCGGCAGATCAGTTCTTCGCGTAGTATTCGACGACCAGGTTCGGTTCCATCTGCACCGGATAGGGCACATCGCCCAGACCGGGCGTGCGCACGAACTTGGCCGTCAGCTTGTTGTTGTCGACTTCCAGGTAATCCGGCACGTCGCGCTCCGTCAGCTGGATCGCTTCCAGGATCGCCGCCATCTGCCGCGACTTTTCCCGGACCTGGATCACGTCGCCTTCCGCCACGCGGTAGGACGCGATGTTGACCCGCTTGCCGTTCACCAGCACATGGCCGTGGTTCACGAACTGACGCGCCGCGAAGATGGTCGGCACGAACTTGGCGCGGTAGACCACCGCGTCCAGACGGCGCTCCAGAAGGCCGATCAGCATCTCGCCGGTGTCGCCGCGCACGCGCTCGGCTTCACCATAGATCTTGCGGAACTGCTTTTCGGTCAGGTCGCCGTAATAGCCCTTCAGCTTCTGCTTCGCGCGCAGCTGCGTGCCGAAGTCGGACAGCTTGTTCTTCCGGCGCTGGCCGTGCTGGCCCGGGCCATACTCGCGCTTGTTCACCGGGGATTTCGGACGGCCCCAGATGTTTTCGCCCATCCGGCGGTCGATCTTGTACTTGGCAGAGGTGCGTTTGGTCACCGCTGATCTCCTTCGTTATGTGCCGCGAGGGCGGCGATTGAAGGGCGTTGTCCTTTTCCCGGATCAGGTCCGGGACGACAGGCATCCCCTTGCGGGGGCCACCAACACCAATGAAAAGCCCCGGAATCGCTTCCGGGACCTGCGCGGCTTATAGACACCCTCCCGGCGGAGTCAACAGCCCCCCTCCCACCCCGACTCCCCCGCCCCGTAGGTCGGGGCCCGCCCCGACTCCCGTAGGGTGTGCATTCATTGCGCACCATCCACGCACACCACCCGCACCACCAAAGGGCCGCCCCCACCCTCGGATACTCTAAC
>JBIJDO010000109.1:0-8125 GCA_044344105.1 Tabrizicola sp. | reverse complement strand
GTACATCCGCCAGATGTTCGTTTCCTGCGCGGAATAGGCGCTTCCCGTGCCGTCGGCGAAGATCACGATCTTCTTGCCCTTGCGGATGGGTTTACTGCGGGGCGGTTCGGTTTCGGTCGGGGCCGGGCTTGCGTCTTGCACAGGCATCTCCATCAAATGCGCGATCAGGATAAAGTCAGGCGGGTGAAATCGGCTGGCTCACAAATGCCGGAAGCATGCCACAGCCCGGCCCTGACGCAAGGGAAACCTCGCACCGGCGGGGTGGCATTTTCCGGACCCTGATGGGATGGTACAGCTTCCCCGGCTCGAACGGGGGACCCCCAGATCCACAATCTGGTGCTCTAACCAACTGAGCTAAAGCTGCACTCCCCGCGATTTACGCGCGCCGCCGCCGTATTGCAAGAGGCGCTGCGGTCCGGCTAGGCTCGTCTGGCGCAGGCTGTCCGTCCTGCCCTGAAGCGGAGAGCGACCGTGCTACATCACCCGGCAGCCAGCCGCGACGCCATGCCGACATCGCCGGACTATTTCTCCGGCACGGTCACGATGCGTCCGGTCGTCGATCCACCCGCGCCGTCGCGGGCCCGCGCGGTAACGGTCGACTTCACGCCGGGCGCCCGCACCGCCTGGCACACCCATCCGCTTGGACAGGCACTCTATATCCTGTCGGGCACCGGCTGGGCGCAAAGCTGGGGCGGTCCGGTCATCACGCTCAACGCCGGCGACACGGTCTGGTTCGCCCCCGGCGAAAAGCACTGGCACGGGGCCACGGCCACAACCGCGATGTCGCATCTCGCGATCCAGGAGATGCTGGACGGAAAAACCGTGGACTGGCTGGAACCGGTCGCCGATACCGACTATCGGCAGTCCTGATCCGGACCGACCGCGTCCCCGCTTTTCCCGACGTCTTGAAGGACAGACCGACCATGGGCATCAACTCTCCCAGCGACATCGCCGCGAACCTGCAGATCGGGCCGACCGATGCGGGCATGGTCCGCATCTACATCGAGGCCGAGGGCGGCGTGACCCTGCCGCTGGATTTCGACCCCGAGGAAGCCGAGGAAATCGCCGAGGAACTGCGCGCCGCCGCCGAAGCCGCACGCGCCATGGCGACGGGCGGGCAGAAACCGAAGAAACGCTGATCCTGCGCTTTGGGGTCCGGGCCCATCCGGTCGAACCGGTCCGGTCCGGCTCAGACCCCGGCTCCGGGATCCCGCAGCGTCTGCAGCCGCCCGGCCGCCGCCCGCGCGAAGGTGCGCAGCACGACTTTCCGCCGCGCGCCGGAGAGCGGCGTCTCGGGGGCCATCCGCACCACTTCGGCGTCATAGGCGTCGGCATAGATGAGCCCGGTCTCGGGCGGCAGAAGACCGACGGGGAAATCGGCATTCACCGCCCAGAAGTAGCGGTCGCACCAGTCGAGATAGCCCTGCCACTTGCGGTCAGCGCGAAAATCCGCCCGGCCCGACTTGCATTCCACCACCCAGACCTCACCCCTTGGTCCCAGCGCCATCACGTCGACGCGCAGGCCCGGCGTCGGGATCAGCTCCTCGACGCAGACGAAATCCAGCGCCCGCAGGCCCCGGCACACGCCGCGCTGCAGCCGCTGGCCCGGCATGGGCGGTAGAAGATCATCGCGGCTGTCGACCGGCATGTCCATGACGCGATCATGAACCAAAGGTGAACATCTGTCCAGCCTTGCGGCCCCTGCCCGCGCGCCCTATCTTCACGGGTGGCGGGTTCTGCTCCTCGCGTGCGGGGCCAATTTTCCAGTGGCCGATAAGCAAGCGACCGGGGGCTGGCTCTGCCTGGATCCTGGTCCAGGTATCTGGCGCCCACCTGAGACCTCTGGCTCTCGGGAAAACCCCGGTCCTCACGGTTGCTGCGGGCCCGCCACCCCTAGCGTCGGACGCGGGACCTGGTGGGCTGTTTCGCTGGAACGGGGATCGGGATCAGCTTCGGTGCCGGCTGGCCCCGTGCCGCGTCTGCCAGGTGGCCCAGCCGGATGGCCAGTTTCTTAAGCATTTCAACAGTGTCGCGGATGACCTTCGGCATCGTCGATTCCCTTTCCTCACACAAAGGTAGGCATGTCACAGGATTTGCCAAGGGCAATTCCCAGGTTTTGCGACATACCGCCGATCCGGTTCACCCCTCCGTCGCCTCCAGCTCATCAATGAACCCCGCGATCATCGACAGGCCCTTGTCCCAGAAGGCCGGGTCCGAGAGGTCAAGGCCAAAGGGCGCGAGGAGGTCCCTGTGGTGCATCGAGCCCCCGGCCCGAAGCATGGCGAAGTACTTGTCCTGGAACTCCGGCAGCCCGTCGGCATAGACGGCGTAAAGCGCGTTCACCAGGCCATCGCCGAAGGCATAGGCATAGACGTAGAAGGGGGAATGGACGAAATGCGGGATGTAGGCCCAGAAGGTCTCATATCCATCCATGAACTCGAACGCATCACCCAGCGACTGTGCCTGAACCGACATCCACAAAGCATTGATGTCGTCGGGGGTCAGTTCCCCTTGCGCGCGGGCGGCATGCAGCTTGCATTCGAAATCGTAGAAGGCGATCTGGCGCACGACCGTATTGATCATGTCCTCGACCTTGCCCGCGAGCAGGGTTTTCCGTTCCGCCGGGGTCTTGGCGCCATCCAGAAGCTTGCGGAAGGTCAGCATCTCGCCGAAGACCGATGCCGTTTCGGCGAGGGTAAGGGGTGTCGAGGACAGAAGCTCGCCCTGACCCGCCGCCAGCACCTGATGGACGCCGTGGCCCAGCTCATGCGCCAGCGTCATCACGTCGCGCGGTTTGCCGAGGTAGTTGAGCATCACATAGGGGTGCACGGTGGTGACCGTCGGATGCGCAAAGGCACCGGGGGCCTTGCCGGGCTTGACGCCGGCGTCGATCCAGCCCTTGTCGAAGAAGGGTGTGGCCAGATCGGCCATCCGGGGGTCGAAGGCGGCATAGGCTTCGGTCACGGTCTTCCGCGCTTCGGACCAGTCGACAAGGCGTGGCGTCTCGATCGGCAGCGGTGCGTTCCGGTCCCAGACCTGCAGCTTTTCCAGCCCCATCCACCGGGCTTTCAGCCGATAGTAACGGTGCGAAAGCTTCGGATAGGCCGCGACCACGGCATTGCGCAGCGCCTCCACCACCTCGGGCTCGACATGGTTCGACAGGTGCCGCCCGGTCTGGGGTGTCGGCATCTTGCGCCAGCGGTCGTGGATTTCCTTTTCCTTGGCCAGCGTGTTGTGGACCCGGGCGAAAAGCTTGATGTTCTTGTCGAAGACCGCAGCCAGAGCCTTTGCAGCCGCCTCGCGCCGCGACCGGTCGGTGTCGGTCAAGAGGTTCAGCGTGGCTTCCAGGTTCAGCTCTTCGCTCTCGCCCGCGACGGTGAACATGAGACCCGCCATCGTCTCGTCGAAGAGCTTGTTCCAGGCGGACGCCCCGACCACGCTTTCGTCGTGCAGGAAGCGCTCCAGCTCGTCCGAAAGCTGGTGCGGCCGCATCGCGCGCATCCGGTCGAAGACGGGCTTGTAGCGGGCAAGGTCGGCGTTCGCGGCCAGAAGCCGGGCAAGGTGGTCATCGTCCAGGCGATTGAACTCAAGGCTGAAGAAGACCAGGGGCGTGGTGGCCGTGGTGACCTTGTCCTGCGCGTTCCCCATGAACTGCGCGCGTTCGGGGTCGATGGTGTTCTGATAGTAGCGCAGGCCCGCAAAGGACATCAGCCGCCCGGCGATCACCTCGATCCGCTCGTATTCCCGCACGCAGGCCAGAAGGCCGCCCGCGTCCTGCCGACCAAGCCGCCCTTCATAAGCCTTGGCAAAGGCCGAACAGGCGCGCTCCAGCTCGGCCATGTCGGCCGCAAACTCCGGTCCGTCCGCGCTGGGGTAAAGGTCGGTCAGGTCCCAGTCCGGCAGGTCGCCGAACCCGCCGCCGGAAGCGTTTGCGTCAAAAGCGGGCTGCGGAAGGTCAAGCGTCATGGCGCGTCCTTTCGGGAAACTGTATGCGTCATCTAGGCGTCAGGCGGTCCGGAGAAAACCCCCGGACCCCTCCTCGTTCGACTTCGTCTCCTCGTCGTGATGTCCGCGCGAGGAGTGACGAAGTCATCGACGAGCAGGTGTCAGATCTCGACCGCCACGTCGTAGACCCGGTCCATCATGGCTTGCGTTCCCCGCACGAACTCCAGCGGGCAGGCATAGGCCACGCCCTCGCGGACCGTCCGGCCGAAGGCCTCGACCTGCAGCTTGTAGTGGTTCGCGGTCGGGAAGCGCTCCACCGTCACCCGGTTGCCCATCTGGTGCAGTTCCACCGCCGCGATGTCGTTGACGTTGGCGTTGAACGGCCCGCCGTCCAGCCGGATCATCCCCTTGGTGCCCTGGAAGGTCGCGACCTGCCGGTTGTACATCCGCATCGAGGTCATCGAACCATAGGTGAACCGTCCCTTCGGCCCCTCCATCGTGGCCGCGACCTGGGCGAAGGTATCGACGCCGCCTTCGCGGTGGATGCGGGCCGAGATGTCCACCGGCTCCGCCCCGGTGACGAAGCGGGCACAGCCGAACGTGTAGACCCCGATGTCGCGCAAGCTGCCGCCCCCGGTTTCCGGCTTCATCCGGATGTTGCCCATGTCGGTCAGGTTGAAGCTGAACGCCACGTCGGCGTGGACAAGATCGCCGATCTCGCCCGCGTCGAGCCATTGCTTCGCGCGCTGCCATTGCGGGTGGTGCACGATCATGTAGGCCTCGGCGGCCAGCAGCTTCGACCGGTCGCGCGCCGCGATGATCTGGTCGATCTCCCGCGCCTTCAGGGCGATGGGCTTTTCGGTCAGCACATGCTTGCCCGCCGCAAGTGTCTTCAGCGTCCATTCGACATGCATGTGATTGGGCAAGGGGATATAGACCGCGTCGATGGACGGATCGGCCAGCAGCGCCTCATAGGACGGATGCACCGTCAGGGCCGGGCAGAAGGCCCGGAACCCTTCCGCCTTGGCCGGGTCCGAAGTTGCCAGTGCCGCAAGCTCTGCCCCCTCGGCGGCGTGGATCGCCGGAGCCATGTGCTCGCGTGCGAACCGGGCGGCCCCGAGCACACCCCATCTGACCGGTTTCATGATCACCTCCCCTTTGGCCTTTGCCCACTAGGTCAGGTTTTGCCGCGACCTTCAACCCGGCGAAAGCGCAGGAAGGTCATCAGACCAAAGGGACGCACCTGGCGGGTCTCCTCCAGCCGCAGCATCGGGTGCCCCAGGACCCGGTCGATGGCGAAATCCGGATGCCAGCCCAGCAGGTTCGCCAAAGGGGCCGCCAGCCGCTCGACCCCCGACCAGCCCCCGGCCCGACCGGCGAAATGGTTGGCGATCATCACCGACCCGCCGGGGCGGCAAAGGCGCGCCATCTCGTCCAGGACCCGCTCAGGCTCGGAGACGACCGACATGATGTGCATGGCGGCGACATGGTCGAAGCTCGCATCGGGAAAGCGGATCTGGCGGGCATCCATCTGGTGCAGGCCCATGACGTTCTTCAGCCCCGCCTGCCGCGCCTTCGCCTCGGCTTCGCGCAGCATGTCCGCCGAAAGATCGATCCCGGTCACCTGGACATGGGGGGCATAGAAGTCGAGCGCGAGGCCGGTGCCGATCCCGACCTCCAGCACCGACCCGCCCTGCGCATTCACATGGGCGGCCGCCAGAACCCGCCCGCCGCGGGTGATCCGGCCGAAGGTCAGGTCATAGACCGGGGCCAAGCGGCGATAGGTCTTCCGGATCGCGTCCACTTGCATGCATATGATTCCCTTGGCATTTCCGGGTGCGACTGTGCGCATGGCCAAAGGGAAAGCAAGCGGAACCGACAACCGATGCGGGAAATCAGCCGGGGCTTGACTTGCGGAGAGCGTGAAGCGCTAGCCACAAAACGCCGCCCAGATAGGCAAGGCTCAGGCTCAGGAGCGTGACCCAAGGGTAGGTCAATAGGGCGGCCACCAGCACCACCGCGCCCACCAGCACGTAGCGGGCATGGTCGGTCGCGATGGTGATCCGCTTCAAGGACGGCGTGCGGACCCGGCTGATCATCAGCGCCCCGATGCCGACCATCCAGGCCGCCACCAGCACCGGATGCGGATGCAGGACCTGGTCGGTCGCAAAGGCCAGATACATCGGCGTCAGCGCCAGCAGCGCCCCGGCGGGCGAGGGCACGCCGATGAAGACGGTCTTCTCGGCGGCCTCGCCCGCGGCAAGCTTGCTTCCGACATTGAACCGCGCCAGCCGCAACATGCAGCAGACCGCATAGACCAGGACCGCGATCCAGCCCAGGCTCGTCTCGGGGCGCAGGCCCCAGAGGTAAAGGACCAGCGCCGGGGTCACGCCGAAATTCACGAAATCGCACAGACTGTCGAGCTCCGCCCCGATGGCGCTTTCCGATTTCAGCATTCGCGCCAGACGCCCGTCCAGCCCGTCCAGCGCCGCCGCCACGCCGATCAAGAGGACGGCAAGGGTGAAGTTCCCGGCAATGGCATAACGGATCGCGGTCAGCCCGGAACACAGCGCCAGGATCGACACCAGATTGGGCAAAAGCTTCAGAAGCAGCAGTTCGCGCGGGGCGTCGGCCGGTTTGCGCGCCATGGCTCAGTCGGTCCGGGCGGCGCGGGCGGGTGCGTCCTGCCCGATCAGCGCGATCACGCTTTCGCCCCCGACCATGGTCTGGCCCAATGCGACCTGAGGCTGCACACCCTCCGGCAGGTAGACGTCGAGGCGGCTGCCGAAGCGGATCAGGCCAAAGCGCTCACCGGTCCGCACCATCTCGCCCGGCTGCTTCCAGCACAGGATCCGCCGCGCCACAAGACCGGCAATCTGGACGACAGCGATGCGCCGGCCGTCCGCCATCTCGATCGCCAGGGCGTTGCGCTCGTTCTCCTCGGACGCCTTGTCGAGCGAGGCGTTGAAGAACTTTCCCGGCCGGTAGGCGACCGCAGTGATCCGCCCGGCGATGGGCGCACGGTTTATGTGGCAGTTGAAGACCGACATGAAGACCGAGACGCGGACCAGCGCCTCGGGTCCCATCCCAAGCTCCGGCGGCGGCACCGCGCGTTCGATCAGGCTGACGACCCCGTCCGCCGGACTGACCAGAAGCCCCGCATTTTCAGGGACCGCGCGCCTGGGGTCGCGGAAGAAATAGTAGCACCAGACGGTCAGACCGACCCCGAGCCAGCCCAGCGGGTCCCAAAGCCAGAACATCAGCACCGTCACGACCGCGAAGACCGCGACGAACTTGTAGCCCTCGGGGTGCATGGGCTTGAGGAAGGTATCGATCATGCGCATGAGGCGCGGTCTAGCGCCATGCCGCGACTGGGGCAAACGAAAAGACTTCGGCAAACGAAAGGGCCGCAGCGGGGGCCACGGCCCTTCCTGGGATCAGCACGGGCGTCAGGCCGGGATCACCATCCCCTTGCCCTTGGCCAGTTCGCGCATCCGGGCTTGCAGCTTCTCGAACGCCCGCACCTCGATCTGGCGGATCCGCTCGCGGCTGACGCCATAGCTTTCCGACAGCTCCTCCAGCGTCACCGGCTCATCCGCGAGACGGCGCTGCATCAGCACATCCTTCTCGCGGTCGTTCAGGACCGCCATCGCCTGCACCAGAAGCGCGCGGCGGGTGTCAAGCTCGTCCTTCTCGGCATAGTGCTCGGCCTGGTCGCTGTCTTCGTCCTCCAGCCAGTCCTGCCACTGCGTCGCACTGTCGCCGTCCGACCCGACCGTCGCGTTCAGCGACGCATCCGACCCGCTGAGCCGCCGGTTCATCGCGATGACCTCTTCCTCGGTCACGCTGAGGTCCTTGGCGATCCGGGCCACGTTCTCGGGCCGAAGATCGCCTTCCTCCAGCGCCCCGACCTTGGCCTTCGCTTTGCGCAGGTTGAAGAACAGCTTCTTCTGGGCGGATGTCGTGCCCAGCTTCACCAGGGACCACGACCGCAGGATGTACTCCTGGATCGAGGCGCGGATCCACCACATCGCGTAGGTGGCCAGCCGGAAGCCCTTTTCCGGGTCGAACCGCTTGACCGCCTGCATCAGGCCGACATTCGCCTCGCTGATCACCTCGGCCTGCGGCAGGCCATAGCCGCGATAGCCCATGGCGATCTTGGCGGCCAGACGCAGGTGCG
>JBIJDO010000108.1:0-8157 GCA_044344105.1 Tabrizicola sp. | reverse complement strand
AGTCGGTAGATCTTATGTTCAACCGGGCCGCCAAGCTGATGGACCTGAGCCCAGGTCTGGAACAGAAGATCCGGGTCTGCAACTCGACCTACACGGTCCGCTTCGGGGTCCGCCTGCGCGGCAAGATCGAGACCTTCACCGGCTACCGGTCGGTCCATTCCGAACACATGGAGCCGGTCAAGGGCGGCATCCGGTTCGCGCTGTCGGTGAACCAGGACGAGGTCGAGGCGCTGGCGGCGCTGATGACCTACAAATGCGCGCTGGTGGAGACGCCGTTCGGCGGCTCGAAAGGCGGCCTGTGCATCGATCCACGCGCCTGGGACGAGCATGAGCTGGAACAGATCACCCGGCGCTTCGCCTATGAGCTGATCAAGCGCGACCTGATCCATCCGGCGCAGAACGTCCCCGCCCCCGACATGGGCACCGGCGAGCGCGAGATGGCCTGGATCGCCGACCAGTACATGCGGATGAACACCACCGACATCAACGGGCGGGCCTGCGTGACCGGAAAGCCGCCGCATGCCGGCGGCATCCAGGGCCGGGTCGAGGCCACGGGACGCGGGGTCCAGTACGCGCTGCGCGAGTTCTTCCGGCACCGGGAGGACCTTGCCAAGGCCGGGCTGAAGGGCACGCTCGACGGCAAGCGGGTGATCGTGCAGGGCCTGGGCAACGTCGGCTATCATGCGGCCAAGTTCCTGGCCGAAGAGGACGGCTGCAAGGTCATCGCGGTGATCGAGCGGGACGGGGCGATCCTGGATCCCAGAGGGCTGAAGATCGACGACCTCAAGGCCTGGATCGACCGGACCGGCAGCATCAAGGGCTATCCCGATGGCGATTTCACGCCGCAGGGGGCGTCGATCCTGGAGCAGGACTGCGACATCCTGATCCCGGCGGCGATGGAGGGGGTGATCCACCGGGGCAACGCCGCCAACATCCGCGCGCCCCTGATCATCGAGGCGGCCAACGGGCCTATCTCCTTCGGTGCGGACGAGATCCTGCGGCAGAAGGGCTGCGTGATCATTCCCGACATGTATGCCAACGCCGGAGGCGTGACGGTCAGCTATTTCGAATGGGTGAAGAACCTGAGCCACATCCGCTTTGGCCGGATGCAGCGCCGGGCCGAGGAAGCGCGCCATATCCTGCTGGTCGAGGAGCTGGAGCGCCTGTCCTCCGAAAAGGGCGTGAACTGGACGATGTCGCCGGGATTCAAGGAAAAGTACCTGCGCGGGGCGGGCGAACTGGAACTGGTGCGCTCGGGCCTCGACGATACGATGCGCACCGCCTACCAGGCGATGCGCGAGGTCTGGCATTCGCGGAACGAGGTCGAGGATCTGCGGGTCGCGGCCTATATCGTGTCGATCGGGCGGGTGGCGCAGACCTATCGGTCGAAGGGTTTGTGACGGAGGCCCGGTCATAGCATACCGATCCGCGGCCACTTGTTCTTTTGGCGTCCCCGCACGCGGGGACGCGTTGTCTTTACTGGCCAAGCCGATAAATGGACTGTGGTCGGAAGAATCCTGTCGTGAAGGGCAGAAATGCAAAAAAAGACTTCGGGTGCCAGCGTACGGGCCGGCGCGGTAGTAGTTTGCTCGGATGCAGCCTGGGCCTGGCAGAGCGCCTTTGTTCTACAGCGGTCAATCAAGCTCGACCTCGAGGGCAGGCTGGATCACCATGCCTACCTGATCGGGGATGCCCCGGACGAACTGATCGCTGCCTACCCCGAAGAGGCGACAGTTCACCGCCTGGCAGACTACCCCCAAGCTTTCCACTTCGAAAAAAAACGACGCATGTACCGACGTCCGCGATGCTCCGGCTTTTCGCTCTGGAGGATCTGGCGAAGCACTATGATCGCCTCATCTACCTTGATGGCGACATCTATCAGGCCTGGGGGTCGCTGGCCGATGCGCTTGACCTACCGGTCACGGGAAAGCCTCTAGCTGCTGTGCGCGACCGATCACACTGGTTCGACAATCCCCGGCTCTGCCAGCAAAAGACGTACGTGGCCCGGCTGCACCCGGACATCGGGGTGGAGTATTTCAATTCTGGCATGATGGTCGTCGATGGAAAGGTCTGGGCGGAGGGTGCCTATTCGCAAGCCGCGCTGGAATTCTTCAACCGCAATCCCGAGCGATGTCGCTATGGCGACCAGTCGGCGCTCAATGCGGTGACCGTGCGGAATT
Organism: Tabrizicola sp.; assembly: GCA_044344105.1. Lineage (GTDB taxonomy): Bacteria > Pseudomonadota > Alphaproteobacteria > Rhodobacterales > Rhodobacteraceae > Tabrizicola. Next base: position 5,977 of record JBIJDO010000108.1, on the reverse strand, counting down.
GGGACAGTCTGTCGCCCGGATGGAACTGGCAGATGTCCAAGACAAGCTACCCGCTTCTGGCTGGGCGGAGACCAAGGCTCATCCATTTCACGGGGCCGACCAAGCCCTGGAACGACCTTCTGCGGTTCTTCGATGCAAGGATCTTCGAGGAGATGAAGTGCTTTCTTGCGGGCAGGGGGCTCATACACCTGCTGAACTCGGCAAAGACCCCTGACGGCTTTACCCCCGCAATGGAGCGGCGCCGGATGCGGGAGATCGCCGCCTTTGCCGATGACGGCACGACGAAGCGAAACCTGGTCAAGCGATATCTGGATGCGGCGAGCCACCTCGACATCGCAGCCAGCATGCCGGGATACGGCGTGGCGCTAAACCGACCGGACCCGGCTGACAAGGTCTGATATCGGGCACACGCCGCATCCGACACCCGATGTCGCATCTAGGGCAGGATTTCGCCGCGCGGTCTTGAATATGCGCTTCGGTCCCGGTTTGATGGCAGGGACAGGAGGCTTGTCCCATGCGCTATTCCGGCCTGAAGGTCATCACCGAGGGGCTCTTCGGCAACAAGGGCTGGACGCCCGCCTGGCGCGATCCGGCGCCGAAGGCCGAGTATGACGCCGTCATCATCGGCGGCGGCGGGCATGGGTTGTCCACGGCCTACTACCTGGCGAAGACCCATGGGATCACCAATGTCGCGGTCCTGGAGAAGGGGTATCTGGGATCCGGCAACATCGGGCGGAACACGACCATCGTGCGGGCCAACTACTTCCTGCCGGGGAACAGCGAGTTCTACAGCCATTCGCTGAAGCTGTGGGAGGGGCTGGAGGCCGAGCTCAACTACAACGTCATGCATTCGCAAAGGGGCCAGGTCGTGCTGTTCCACTCGGACGGACAGCGCGATGCTGCCGTGCGGCGCGGCAATGCCATGATCAACCAGGGCGATGACGCGATCCTCCTGGACCGGGACGGTATCCGCGAGTTGTTGCCTTACATCGACCATGACCAGACGCGCTTTCCGATCTATGGCGGGCTCCTGCATCCGCGGGGCGGCACAGCGCGGCATGACGCGGTGGCCTGGGGCTATGCGCGGGGGGCGGACAGCCGGGGCGTGGACCTGATCCAGAACTGCGAGGTCACGGGGATCGACATTGAAGCCGGGGTTGTGCGCGGGGTCCAGACGACGCGCGGCGCGATCCGGGCGAAGAAGGTGGCGATCGTGGTGGCGGGGCGGTCGTCTCAGGTCGCGGCGATGGCGGGGATGCGGCTGCCGATTGAAAGCCATGTGCTGCAGGCCTTTGTCACCGAGGGGCTGAAGCCGGTGATCAACCACGTCATCAGCTTCGGGATGGGGCACTTCTATATCAGCCAGTCCGACAAGGGCGGGTTGGTGTTTGGCGGCGACCTCGATTTCTACGCGTCCTATGCCAGCCGGGGGAACCTGCCGATGGTCGAGCATGTGATGGAGGCGGGCATGACCCTGATGCCGATGATCGGCCGGGCCAAGGTGCTGAGAAGCTGGGGCGGGATCATGGACATGTCGCCGGACGGGTCGCCCATCATCGACAAGACGCATGTGGACGGGTTGTTCATCGACTGCGGCTGGAACTACGGGGGCTTCAAGGCGGTGCCAGCGTCCGGCTGGTGCATGGCGCATCTGATGGCGACCGGAGAGCCGCATGAAGTGGCCGCGAAGTTCCGGCTGGACCGCTTCGCGACGGGGCATCTTCTGGATGAAGAAGGCACCGGCAGCCAGCATAATCTGCATTGAGGGGGCGCAAGATGATTGACCACCAGCGCCGTGCGCGGCCTGCGGGAGCCTCCGGCGGGGATATTTTCGGACAGATGAAATCGGGGGTTCGTGAATGCGCCTGACATGTCCCCTTTGCGGAGACCGGGATCGGCGGGAGTTCACCTATTACGGGGCGGAGGATTATCTGCACCGGCCTGTCGAGGGAGCGCCCCTGGCGGAGTGGGACAGCTACCTCCATTTGCGGGACAATCCGGCGGGGGTGACACGCGATCTCTGGTATCACGAGGCGGGCTGTGCGCAGTGGCTGCTGGTCACGCGGAACACGGTGACGCATGAGATCTCGGGCGTGGAACTGGTGGCGGGGCGGAAGGCATGAGGATCGACGGCAAGGGGCTGATCGACCGGACGAAGCCGGTCCGCTTCCGCTTCGACGGGAAGGATTACGCGGGCTACAAGGGCGACACGCTGGCCTCCGCGCTCCTGGCCAATGACGTGCGGCTGGTGGGGCGGTCGTTCAAGTATCACCGGCCCCGGGGGGTGCTGACGGCGGGGTCGGAGGAGCCGAATGCGCTGGTGGAGGTGGTGGGGGCGAAGAACCAGACTCCGAACGTGCGGGCGACGGTGCAGGAGGTGTTCGAGGGGCTGGACGCGCGGTCGCAGAACCGGCTGGGGTCACTGAAGTACGACCTGATGGCGGTGAACGACTACCTGTCGCCGTTCCTGTCGGCGGGGTTCTACTACAAGACCTTCATGTGGCCGCGCGCCCTCTGGGAAGGGCTTTACGAGCCGATCATCCGCCGCGCGGCGGGTCTTGGCAGCCTGTCGGGCAAGCATGACGAGGGGGTCTACGAGAAGGCCTTCGCCTTCTGCGACGTGCTGGTGATTGGCTCGGGGCCAGCGGGGCTGATGGCCGCGCTGACGGCAGGGCGGGCGGGCGCGGACGTGATCCTGTGCGAGGAGAGCCATGCGCTTGGCGGGCGCTTGCTTTCGGACGGCGGGAGCATTGGCGGGGTGCCTGCGGGCGAGTGGGTTGCGTCCGTGGTGGCCGAGCTGCAGGCGCTGCCCAATGTGCGGATCCTGTCGCGCACCACGGTGACCGGGGCCTATGACCACGGGACCTATGGCGCGCTGGAGCGGGTGGGGCTGCACAAGCCCGCCCGACCGAACCTTCCGCGCGAGTGTTTCTGGCGGATCGTGGCGCAGCACGCGGTGCTGGCCTCGGGTGCCTTGGAGCGGCCGGTGGCGTTCGAGAACAACGACCGGCCGGGCATCATGCTGGCCTCAGCCGTCCGCACTTACCTCAACCGCTATGGCGTGGTGCCGGGGAAACGGGTGACGCTGTTCGCCAACACGGACGCCGCGCGGGGTGTCGCGCGCGATCTGATGGCGGCGGGGGTGACGGTGGCGGCGATCATCGATCCGCGCCCCGAGGCGTCGACGGTCGAGGATAGCCCGGTGCATGTCGGGGCCGAGGTGATCGGCTCGCGCGGGCGGCTGGGGCTTTCGGGCATCCAGGTGCGCAAGGGGTCGGAGGTCATCGAGATCGAGACCGATTGCCTCGCGATGTCGGGCGGCTGGAACCCGACGATCCACCTGACCTGCCACATGAACGGGCGGCCCCGGTGGGACGAGGATCTTGCGGCCTTTGTGCCGATGGCGGGCGCGGTGCCGGGTCTGATTGCGGTGGGGGCGGCGAACGGGTCGATGTCGACGCATGGCGCGTTGTCCACGGGACATGCGGCGGCGATGAAGGCGGTGGAGGCGCTGGGGCGGAAGGTTTCCGTCCCCCTTCCCGAGGCGGAGGACATGCCCTACCGGATCAGGGCGCTCTGGGCGGTGGAGGGGAAGGGCCGGGCCTGGCTCGACTTTGCCAATGACGTGACGGTGAAGGATGTGAATCTCGCTGCGCAGGAAGGGTTCCGCAGCGTCGAGCACATGAAGCGCTACACCACGCAAGGGATGGCACCGGATCAGGGGAAGAACTCGAACGTCGCGGCGCTGGCGGTGCTGGCGGAAGCGACGGGGCGGGGGATTGCCGAGACGGGGGTAACGACGTTCCGGCCGCCCTATGTGCCGGTGTCGATTGCGGCGATGGGCGCGGGGGGCCGGGCCGAGGGGTTCGCGCCGCAACGGTTTCTGACCAGCGATCAGGCGAGCCGCGACCGGCACGCGCCGATGATCGAGGCGGGGCTGTGGTACCGGCCTTCCTATTTCCCGAAGCCGGGGGAAAGCACCTGGCGCGAGGCTTGCGACCGGGAAGTGACCATGGTCCGGGCTGCGGTCGGGGTGGCCGATGTCTCGACGCTGGGGAAGATCGACATTCAGGGGCGGGATGCGGGACGGTTCCTGGATTTCGTCTACACCAACACCTTCAGTACCTTGGCCCCGGGCCGGGTCCGCTATGGCCTGATGCTGCGCGAGGATGGGCTGGTGCTGGACGACGGCACCTCGGCCCGGCTGGGGGACAACCATTACCTGATGACCACCACCACGGCGGCGGCGGGGCTGGTGATGCGGCATCTGGACTTCGTGCATCAGGCGTTCTGCGCCGACTGGCAGGTGCGGTTCATTTCTGTGACCGAAAGCTGGGCGCAGTTCGCCGTGGCCGGGCCGAAGGCGCGGGCGCTGGTGAACTCGTTCGTTGAGGAGCCGGTGGAGTTGCCCTTCATGGGCGTCGCGCCGGTGCGGATCGGGGGGGTGGAGGGGCGGCTGTTCCGCATCTCGTTCTCGGGCGAGGAGGGCTATGAACTGGCGGCCCCGACCCGCTATGGCGAGGCCCTCTTTCGCGATCTGGTGGCGCGGGCCGAGACGATGGGTGGCGGGCCTTACGGGATGGAGGCTCTGAACGTCCTCAGGATCGAGAAGGGCTTCATCACCCATGCCGAGATCCATGGCCGGGTCACGGCGCATGACATCGGGATGGAGAAGATGGTGTCGGCGAGGAAGGACTGCATCGGCAAGGCGGCGGCGACGCGGCCGGGCCTGTGGGGGCCGGAGCGCGAGCAGCTGGTGGGCCTGAAGGCGATGGAGCCGATCAGTGCCGGGGCGCATCTCTTCCTGCCGGGGACGGAAGTACACCGCGAGACGGATCAGGGCTATGTCACCAGCATCTGCTGGTCGCCGACCGTCGGGGCGTGGCTGGGGCTGGCGTTCCTCAAGGACGGCCGGGCGCGGGTCGGCGAGAAGGTGCGGCTGGTCGATCACCTGCGCGGCCTCGATGTCATCTGCGAGGTCTGCCACCCGGTGTTTCACGATCCGGAAGGGGAGAAGCTGCGTGCCTGACCTTATCGCGAAAACTGCCCTTGAGGGGCGCAGCCTCACGTTGGGCGGGGTGACCCTGGCGGAGGTCGCGGTCGGACCGATCACCTCGGTCGCGGTGTTTCCCGGCGGGACCAAGGCGGTGGCGAAAGGCTTGAAACCCCTGGGCCTTGCGATGCCCGCGCCGAACGCCTTCCGCGAGAAGGCTGGCGTGCGGATCGTCTGGACCGGACGGGACCAGGCGTTTCTGATCGGGGTGGAGCCGCCGGCGATCGAGGGCGCGGCCGTGACGGACCAGACGGACGGATGGGCCGTTCTGGCCCTGGGCGGGCCGGCTGTCGCCGATGTGCTGGCGCGGCTGGTGCCGGTCGATGTGCGGCTGGCCGCCTGTCCGGTGGGCACCGCGCTCAGGACGCAACTCAACCACATGAACGTGGTGGTCCTGCGAACCGGGGATTATGCTTTCGAGCTGATGGTGTTCCGGTCGATGGCGCGGACGGCCTGGCACGAGGTGGAGACCACAATGCATATGGTCGCGGCGCGGTCCGGGGTGAAAATCTAGGCGGAAAGACGCAGGGCAAGGATTTTGTCACTGGCGTGTGACCTGACGGGCGTTTAAACCTTTTCTTAATGCGAGATTTAGAAAAGGTGCACGAATGGCCCCCGACGGTCAGATCACTGCCCAGACAGCCGCCCCGAATGTCTATGACGCCGAGCCGATCCCGGATGCCGCGCGGAGCGAGATCGAGCGGCTGCTGACTTCGGGCGATCTCTTCCGCTACACCGCCCCGTCGGATGCGCCGGTGGCGCTCTTGGAGACCGAGTTCGCCGCGCTTCTCGGTGCCCGCTATGCGCTGGCCGTGTCGTCCTGTTCGGCGGCGCTGTTCCTGTCCTTGAAGGCGCTGGACCTTCCGAAGGGGGCCAAGGTGCTGATCCCGGCCTTCACCTTTGCCGCCGTGCCGTCCTCGGTGG
>JBIJDO010000020.1:0-16739 GCA_044344105.1 Tabrizicola sp. | reverse complement strand
GATGGGTCTGGTCGACGGCGCGGATCAGGACTTCTACCGCCGCGACTGGCCCCGCCGCGACTGGCCCGGTCCGGTGCCCTTGCCCGCAAAGGCCGTCGCGGGCACCGACACGGTGAACCAGACCTGCCCCTATTCCGGCAAGCCCGTCACGCATGCGCTCGAGCTTTACGGTCGCCGCTTCGGCTTCTGCAACGCCTTCTGCCGCGACAAGACCGTCGCCGATGCCGAGGCCTGGCCGAATTTCATGGCGCTTTACCACTCGTAAACCATTTCGCCCTACCCGTTAACCAAGGTGAATCGGGTGGGGCGGCATGCGGACCGGAATGGACAACACGGCAAAGGCCCGCCAGACTCTCGCCTTTCACATTTGCCCAAATATCCCCGCCGGAGGCAAAACGCCCGAGCCGGTTGCGCGTTCTTCACGCGCAGAGGCGAGACAAACGGCTTGCGCGGCAGCGCTCAATCTTGAAACCGCCCGAACCCGAAGGCGCGCCGCATGACCGCCCGCAGCTACACCGTCGCCTTCGAAGGCGTCGAGGCGCGCCTTGTCGAAGTGCAATGCGCCGTCTCGGCCGGCTCACCCTCCTTCACCCTCGTCGGCCTGCCCGACAAGGCGGTGACCGAGGCCAAGGAACGGGTCCGTGCCGCGCTTCAGGCGCTCTCCATCGCCCTTCCCGCCAAGCGCATCACCGTGAACCTCTCCCCCGCCGACCTGCCCAAGGAAGGCTCGCATTTCGACCTGCCCATCGCCGTCGCGCTTCTCGCCGCTCTCGACATCATCCCGCGCGAGGATATGGAAACCGTCGTCTCCCTCGGCGAGCTTTCGCTTGACGGTCGCCTGATCGCCGTCGCCGGTGCCCTGCCCGCCGCCATGGCCGCCGCGGTCGAGGACCGCGCCCTCCTCTGCCCCCGCGCCTGCGGGGCCGAGGCGGCATGGGTCGGGGCCACCCCGGTCTTCGCGGCATCCTCCCTGCACGAGGTCCTGCAGCACTACACCGGCCGCGCGCCCCTGACCCCCGCCGAGGCTGGCGAAGTGACCGGCTCTCCCACCTCCCGCGACTTCCGCGAGGTGAAGGGCCAGGAACGCGCCAAGCGGGCGCTGGAAATCGCCGCCGCCGGACGGCATCACCTCTTCATGGTCGGCACGCCCGGCTCGGGCAAGTCGATGCTGGCCGCAAGACTTCCCGGCATCCTGCCGCCCCTGTCCGCGCCCGAGGCGCTGGAAACCTCGATGATCCACTCGCTCGCGGGCCTCCTCACCGAAGGCGGCATTTCCCGAGACCGCCCGTTCCGCGAACCGCACCACACCGCCTCGATGGCCGCCATCGTCGGCGGCGGACGCGGGGCCAAACCCGGCGAAATCTCCCTCGCCCACAACGGAGTCCTCTTCCTCGACGAGTTCCCCGAGTTTCCCCGCACCGTCCTCGACACCCTCCGCCAGCCGATCGAGACCGGAACCGTCATGGTCGCCCGTGCCAATGCGCATATCCGCTATCCCTGCCGGTTCCTGCTCATCGCCGCCGCAAACCCCTGCAAATGCGGCTACCTCTCCGACCCGAACCGGGCCTGCGGACGTGCGCCGATCTGCGGCGAGGACTATCTTGGCCGCATTTCCGGGCCGCTGATGGACCGGTTCGACCTCCGCGTCGAAGCCCCGCCCGTCGCTTTTGCCGACCTTGACCTGCCGTCGTCGGGCGAAGTATCCGCCACCATTGCGGACCGTGTCGCCAAGGCCCGCGCCCGCCAGACCGCCCGTTTTGCCGACCATCCCGACCTGCGCGTCAATGCCGACCTCGAAGGGGCCGCGCTCGAAGACCACGCCGCCCCCGATCCCGAAGGCAAAGCCCTGATCGGCCGCGTCGCCGAGCGCATGGGCCTGACCGCGCGCGGTTATCACCGCGTCCTGCGCGTGGCCCGCACCATCGCCGATCTTGACGGCTCAGCCATGGTCCGCAAACCCCATGTCGCCGAGGCGATCAGCTTCCGCCTCACCACCGCAGTCGGCGGATTGTAGCGCCCGCTCCGGCCCTCAGACCACCTCACCCCGATCCAGCCGCTCCAGCACCCGTTCAGCACCTTCCAGAACCGCCGCGCGATGTGATGCGTCCATCCCGTCCCAGACCCGGTACATCTGCCCCATCCGGGGGTTCGCTCTGAACCGCTCCCGGTGCCGGTCCAGGAAATGCCAGTAGAGGAGGTTGAACGGGCAGGCCCTGTCCCCGACCTTGTCCTTCACCCGGTAGGCACACCCCCCGCAGTGATCCGACATCCGGTCGATATAGGCCCCGGAGGAGACATAGGGCTTCGACCCCAGCATCCCGCCATCGGCGAACTGGCTCATGCCGATCGTGTTCGGGGCCTCGACCCATTCGAAGGCATCGACATAGACCGACAGGTACCATTCATGGACGAAGGCCGGATCGACCCCCGCCAGAAGCGCGAAATTGCCCGTCACCATCAGGCGCTGGATGTGATGGGCATAGGCGAGGTCCCGCGTCTGGCCGACCGCCGCCTTCATGCAGGCCATCCCCGTCTCGGCCCCCCAATAGACCGCCGGCAGCGCCCGCCGGTGTCCGAGCGCGTTCCGCGTCAGATAGTCCGGCCCGGTCAGCGCCCAGATGCCCCGCACATATTCGCGCCAGCCGATGATCTGCCGGATGAAGCCTTCGGCTGCAGCGATGGGCACCTTTCCGTCCAACCAGGCAGATTCGACCGCCCGGCACACCTCCATCGGCGACAGAAGACCCAGGTTGATGTAGGGCGACAAAAGCGAATGGCTGAGGTAGGGCTCCCCCTCCAGCATCGCATCCTGCTCCTCGCCAAAGCGCGGGAGGCGGTCCGCAATGAACTCCGAAAGTGCGGCAAGCGCCCCGGCCCGGTGGGTCGCCCAGCGGAACGGACGCAGGCGGCCGAAGTGGTTGAAGCGTTTCTCCACCAGATCAAGCACTTCGTCCACAACCGGGTCGGGAGCGAAATCCCGGGGCCGGGGGCGCAGCAGGTCGTGCCTTGCGGCCTTCCGGTTGTCGTGATCAAAGTTCCACTGCCCGCCCGCAGGCTTGTCACCCTCCATCATCAGCCCGGTCTTGCGCCGCATGTCGCGGTAGAACCACTCCATCCGCAGCTGCTTGCGGCCCCCGGCCCAGGCGGCGAACTCGGCCTCCGAGCAGAGGAACCGGTCATCTTCGTGGACCCGGACCGGCAAGGGCAGGTCCTGCAGGTCCCGCAGAACCCTCCACTCCCCCGGTTTCGTCGCAAGCACCTCTGTCGCGCCGAACTCTGCCGCTCGCCGCAACAGCTCCCCTGAAATCGTTTGAGAGTTTTCCGGGTCATCCAGCCGCGAATAGGCAACCTGCCACCCCTCAGCCCGCAATGCGGAAGCAAATTTCCGCATCGCCGCCAGGATCAGCGCGATCTTCTGCGGGTGGTGCGGGACCGAGGCTCCCTCGCCCATCGCCTCCGCCATCACCACCACATCGCGGCTCCGGTCGGCAGCCTTGAGTGCCCCGATGTCCGGGGTCAGCTGGTCGCCAAGGACAAGGACCAGCCTCACCACGGCACGACCTTTCCCTGCCAGTCGAAGAACCCGCCGGTCTCGGCAGGACCAAGCCGCTCCAGCACCGCCAGTATGTTGCGCGCGGCCTCGTCCGGCGTCACGGCGGGGTGTCCGGCGCGCTGCTCCGGTGCAAGCCCGGTCGCCACGGTGCCGGGATGCAGCGCGACGATCACGGACTGCGGATGGGTCCGCGCGGCCTCGATCGCCGCCGTCCGGACCAGCTGGTTCAGCGCCGCCTTCGCCGCCCGGTAGCCGTACCAGCCGCCAAGCGCATTGTCCCCGATCGACCCCACCCGTGCCGACAAAACCGCCAGCCGGGCCACCCGATCGCGCGGCAGCAGCCGCAATGCGTGCTTCATCAGCAGCGCAGGCCCGATGGCATTGACCGCGAACTGCGCCGCCAGCGCGTCCGCCGTCAGCGCCTTCAGCGACTTCTCCGGCCCGACACCGTCGATGACCAGTGCCCCCGTCGCCACCACGATCAGATCAAATTGCCCGGTCACCCCGGCAATGACCCGCGCCACCGAGGCCTCGTCCGTCACGTCCAGCCCGTCCGACCGCCGCGACAGGCCAACCACCTCGCCCCGGTCCCGCAGCGCCGCGACCAGCGCCGCGCCGATCCCGCCCGAGGCACCCATCACCAAAGCCCGCATCATCCCTCCATCGCTCCGATGCAGCAGATAGGGCCCGCGGGCTGCGCGACCATGGCTTGCCCTTTGCCAAATACTCCCGCCGGAGGCGCGCGCGATTTCCGCAGTCTCGACGCCCTGCCGTGGGTCCGCGGCAGCGCCGCCCGAGGGGGCTCGATGCCCCCAAGGGCGGCACCCCGTTGGGAAGAAAGCGCTTTCCTTCCGCGATTTCCGCCGTATAGTCTGGCGCATGATCAGGGGCCCTTTCCATCCATCCACCGCCAGGGTCGCACCGCGCCCGGCGATGCCCCTTGGTCTGCTCCTTCTTAGCCGCCTCTGAGCGTGCCCCCGGGGTGCGACCGCTCAGAGGTGACCAGCGCCCCCGAAGGATCGCAAAGCTAAGCCAAGGACCACCGACATGACCCAAGACCGCGTCGTCATATTCGACACGACCCTGCGCGACGGCGAGCAATCGCCCGGCGCGACCATGACGCATGAGGAAAAGCTCGAGATCGCCTCCCTCCTTGACGAGATGGGCGTCGACATCATCGAGGCGGGCTTCCCCATCGCCAGCGAAGGCGACTTCGCCGCAGTCTCCGAAATCTCGAAACGGGCCAGGAACTCCACGATCTGCGGCCTCGCCCGTGCGAATTTCAAGGACATCGACCGCTGCTGGGAGGCCGTGAAACACGCGAAGTCCCCGAGGATCCACACTTTCATCGGCACCTCGCCCCTGCACCGGGCGATCCCGAACCTCGACATGGACCAGATGGCGGACCGCATCCACGAGACGGTGACGCATGCGCGGAACCTCTGCGACAACGTCCAGTGGTCGCCGATGGACGCGACCCGGACCGAACCCGACTACCTGGCCCGCGTGGTGGAGATCGCGATCAAGGCCGGGGCGACGACGATCAACATCCCCGACACGGTGGGCTACACCTATCCGATGGAGTCGGCGAAGATCATCGCGATGCTCAAGGAGCGGGTGCCGGGGGCCGACCAGATCATCTTCGCCACCCATTGCCACAACGACCTCGGCATGGCGACCGCCAACGCCCTGGCCGCAGTGGAGGCCGGTGCCCGGCAGATCGAATGCACGATCAACGGGCTGGGTGAGCGGGCCGGGAACACGGCCCTCGAAGAGGTCGTGATGGCGATGCGGGTCCGCAACGACATCCTGCCCTTCCAGACCGGCATCGACACGACGAAGATCATGAACCTCTCGCGCCGGGTCTCCCAGGTCTCGGGCTTCCCGGTCCAGTTCAACAAGGCAATCGTCGGCAAGAACGCCTTCCTGCACGAGTCCGGCATCCACCAGGACGGGGTCCTGAAAAACGTCCAGACCTTCGAGATCATGCGGCCGGAAGACATCGGCATCACCCAGAACAACCTGACGATGGGCAAGCATTCCGGCCGCGCCGCGCTGCGCGCCAAACTGAAGGAGCTGGGCTTCGACCTTGCCGACAACCAGCTGAACGACGTCTTCGTCCGCTTCAAGGCGCTGGCCGACCGCAAGAAGGAGGTCTACGACGACGACCTGATCGCGCTGGTCAGCGACGAGCAGACCAACGACGCTTACGAGTACCTGCAGCTGAAGAAACTGCGGGTGGTCTGCGGCACCGACGGTCCGCAAGAGGCCGACATGATCCTGACCATCGACGGCACCGACCACCACATCGACGCCACCGGCGACGGGCCGGTGGATGCCGCCTTCATGTGCGTGAAGATGCTCTTCCCCCACAAGGCGCGGCTGCAGGTCTATCAGGTTCAGGCGGTCACGGAAGGAACCGACGCGCAGGCGACCGTCAGCGTCCGGCTGGAGGAGGATGGGCGGATCGTCACCGGGTCCTCGGCCGATACCGACACCATCGTCGCCTCGACCAAGGCCTATATCAACGCCCTCAACCGGCTGATCATCCGGCGGCAGAAGACGGCGCCGGGCGAGGATGTGAAGACGGTCAGCTACCACGGCGAGTAAGGGGCCGGTCCCGGTGCCCACGCGTGGGCACCGGAGCAGGCCCATGGAAATCAAACACTTGGCTGCGGGCGTTCAGCTTTCATCAAGCATGATGCCCGCCGCTAAAGCGACCCGAACCAGCCCTTCAGCGCAGTGGCATGGGCAAAAAGCGCCGGGTCCTTTGCCCATTGATCCAGGAGATCGGCCCAGCGCAGGGTGACGAAGGTCACGTCGTCGCCCCGCACCGCGCGGGCGAAATCGGCGACCTCGGAGCGGTGGCGGGCGATGGCCTCGGGCGAGACCGGCTTGCCGCTGGCCCATTGCGCAGGCTCGGCATAGAGGTAGACCAGCACCGCCCCCCGCGCCCGTTTGACGCTTTGGGTCTTCAGCCCGTAAGCCTGTTTCACCAGCTGCACCGCGTCGAGGTGCCGGTAGGCCACGCGGCCCGCCGCAAGACCCAGACGCAGCGCGGTGAAGCGGGCCATGCCCTTGCCCCAGTCGCGGCTGTCGTAAGCCTCGGAGAAGCTCACGGCTTTGCCGGGGCGGAACGGCTCGTAGCGCTTGGATTCCACCCCGACCAAAGTCGTCGGCGTGGTGATCGCCACGTCCAGCCAGGGATGCCGCCCGCCAGCCCAAGGAAAGCGCATCTCGGCCTCGACCTCGACCGTTTCGGGCCGGCCCATCGGCACGCCGGGCAAGGGCGGCAGCGCGGTGGGACGGCCAAGAAACCAGCCAAAGGCATTGGCAACCAGCGCCGCCGAAGATTCCGGGCTGTCGAACTTGCCGGTGCCGAGTTCGTTGCCGGGCGACCGGCGCAGGGCTGCAAGGACGGCTTCGGCAGGAACGCCGGGAAGGAAAGCGGGGGCGGTCATGCGGCGGCTCTAGCGTCTGGGGCGAGCCGGGTCCAGCCCGGGCATAGGTCAAAGCGTGCTGAAGCCGACCTGCACATGCAAGAGGCGCTGGCCGTCGGGGGAAGAGGTGGCGTCGACGCTCATGCCGTAGGGTACGGCATACAGAATGCGGATCAGGCCGCTGGTGGGGTATTTCGGTCCGTTCCGGCGCAGGGACCAGTTCGCGGTGACGCGCAGGGTGCCGTCCAGCTCGACAAAGGGATTGGCGGGATTGAAGGCGTCTTCGGCGACGGTGAACCCTTGCGCCGTGGCAAAGGCGGTGAAGCCGGCCATCCCGTCAGGGAGAGTGGCGAGAAGGCGGAACAGGCAGACCTCCGCCTCGGCCTGCGCAGTGATGCGGTCCCAGTTCATGCGGGCCAGACCTTTGGTGGTGCCGGGGTCTGCGCCGGTCTGCAGGCAGGCGGCCGGGTCGGGAAAACGATGCAGGGCCAGACGGTAACTGGCCGTCAGCGGACGGGCATATCTGGTGCCGTCGAAGGGTCGGACAAAGGGCGGCTCTCCGGGGCCGGGGGGAAACAGGGTGGTCTGCGCGACGAGGGCGGCCTTGGCCAGCGCGGTGGCGGCCTGCCAGAGAAGAAGACCGACAGCGGCGAGGGTCAGGAGCTTGGCCATGGCGTTGGTGCGCCGCAGGCCGGGCTTGCCCGTGGCGCGTTCGTGCCGGTGCCAGAGCAGCGCGACCGCCAGAAGGGCGGGCCAGAAGACCAGGAACGAGACTTCGCTTTGCGTGATCAGGTAGAGAAGCGGCATCGCGCAGGCGACAAGCGCGAGGAAGGGCCAGAGCGGCAGGGGCGTGCCACGCGGGCGGCGGGCATGGAAGGCCAGCCGCACGACGGCAGCCACGCCGAGGGCGATGAAGACGATGGGAGAGAACATCCCCAGCAGAAAGAGCGGCCCCGAAAAGGCGCGGGTCCGATGGTCGCCGGTAGCGGCGAGGGCTGGCGATGCGGCAAGGAGAAGGGCAAGCACAGGAAGAAGGCGTGACATGTCCGGTCCGCTCCGGTCCGCGATCTGCGCCCGTGGGGGCACATGTGGCGGCAGGTGGCAGAGGGGGCATGTCGGGTATTCCGACCTGCGGCCTGGGATCATGCCCGCTTCATCTCCTGCAACGTGTTCCCGCCGTCCACAACCAGCATCGCGCCGGTCACGTAGCCGGCTTCGTCCGAGGCGAGGAACCGCACGCAGGCCGCCACTTCATCGGGAGTGCCGGGGCGACCGACCGGGGTGTGCTTTCCGGCCCTGATCTCGCCGGGGCTGGAGCTTTCGGTCGCGATCCAGCCCGGCAGCACCGCGTTGCAGGTGACGCCCTTTGGCCCGTACTCCAGGGCGATGGATCGGGTCATGCCGGTGATCCCGGCCTTGGCGGTCGCATAGGCGGAACTGCCGTCAATCGTCACGACCGTGCCGGTGACCGAGGAGATGTTGACGATCCGGCCATAGCCACGTGCCGCCATTCCCGGCAGGGCGGCACGGCAGCAGTGGAACGTGGTGTCGAGGTTCAGCGCCATGTGATGCGCCCAGGCAGCATCCGTCCAGTCGGCGAGGTGTCCGCGCTTCACCCGCCTGCCGGTCTGCACCATGCCGGCGTTGTTCGCCAGAATCTCCACCGGGCCAAGGGCCGCCTCAACCGCGCTGAAGAGCCCGCCGACCTGCGCCGGGTCCGTCAGGTCGGCGATGTGCGACAGCGCCGCAAGCTCTGCCGCGCGGGCATGAATCCGGTCGGTCGTCGCGGTCACGCAGACCTTTGCACCCCCCGCGACGAGCGTCTTCGCAATGGCGAATCCGATTCCCCCCGGGGCCCCGGCACCCGTCACCAGTGCCACCCGCCCCGCCACCCCTGACATCCATTCTCTCCTGTGTCTGTCGTGCTGCAGCATTGCACATCGGATAACTGCAATAAACAGTGTCCATTGAGGGTGTTCTTGCGTCTGGAAAGCCGGATTTATGCAAGCACGCGGAAGTGTGCGGATCAGAGCCGCCGGGGCTTTCGCTTCCCCCCGCCATGCCTCTATAAGAAGCAGCCCCGTCGGAACCCCCGAGTCGGGGCGTCGTCTATTGCTGAAGGACCAGCCATGGCTTTCTTCCCCAGCCTGTTCTCATCGGACATGGCCATCGACCTTGGGACCGCGAACACGCTGGTCTATATCCGCGGCAAAGGGATCGTGCTGAACGAGCCTTCCGTGGTCGCCTACCACAACAAGGACGGCAAGAAGCAGGTCCTGGCGGTGGGCGAAGACGCGAAGCTGATGCTGGGCCGGACGCCGGGCACCATCGAGGCGATCCGGCCGATGCGCGACGGGGTCATCGCCGACTTCGAGGCGGCGGAAGAGATGATCAAGCATTTCATCCGCAAGGTTCACAAGCGGTCGACGATTTCGAAACCGAAGATCATCGTCTGCGTGCCGCATGGCGCGACCCCGGTGGAAAAGCGGGCGATCCGGCAGTCGGTGCTGTCGGCGGGGGCGAAACGCGCGGGACTGATCGCGGAACCGATCGCGGCAGCGATTGGTGCGGGGATGCCGATCACCGAACCCACCGGCAACATGGTCGTCGACATCGGCGGCGGCACCACGGAAGTCGCAGTCCTGTCCCTGGGGGATATCGTCTATGCCCGGTCGGTCCGCGTCGGCGGCGACCGGATGGACGAAGCGATCGTGAACTATCTGCGCCGCCATCAGAACCTTCTGATCGGCGAAAGCACGGCCGAGCGGATCAAGACCTCCATCGGCACGGCGCGGATGCCCGATGACGGGCGAGGCTCGTCGATGACGATCCGGGGCCGCGACCTTCTGAACGGCGTCCCGAAGGAAACCGAGATCAACCAGGCCCAGGTCGCGGAAGCCCTGGCCGAACCGGTGCAGCAGATCTGCGACGCGGTGATGCAGGCGCTGGAGGCGACGCCGCCCGACCTTGCCGCGGACATCGTCGACCGGGGCGTGATGCTGACCGGCGGGGGCGCGCTTCTGGGCGAGCTGGACCTTTCGTTGCGCGAGCAGACCGGGCTGTCGATCTCGGTGGCGAACGAGTCACTGAATTGTGTTGCCCTCGGCACCGGGAAAGCGCTGGAATATGAAAAACAGCTTCGGCATGTGATCGACTACGACACCTGAGCCGCATTTCGTCGCGCGGCGTTGGAAGGCTGACCTCTTGGCCAAGGCACGCACTGCACCGGAAGATTTTTCGCGACCTCTGCGCCGCCTTCTGGTCTGGATCGCGGTGCTCGTGATGGTCCTGATCTTCATTCTCTGGCGGATCGACAGCCCGCGGGTCGAACGCTTCCGCGCGGCGCTGATCGACGCCGTCGTGCCAAGCTTCGACTGGGCGATGCGGCCGGTGACCGCTGCGGCCGGGATGATCGAGGATTTCCAGTCCTACACGCGCATCTACGAGCAGAACCAGGAGCTGAAGCGCGAGTTGCAGCGGATGAAGGCCTGGAAGGAAGCGGCGCTACAGCTTGAACAGAAGAATGCACGGCTTCTGGACCTGAACAAGGTGCGGCTCGACCCGAAATTCACCTACGTCACCGGCGTCGTGATGGCCGACAGCGGGTCGCCCTTCCGGCAGTCCGTCCTATTGAACGTGGGCGCGCGGGACGGCATCCGCGACGGCTGGGCGACGATGGACGGGATCGGGCTGGTGGGCCGGATTTCGGGCGTGGGCGAGCGGACGGCCCGCGTGATCCTGGTGACGGATTCGAACAGCCGGATCCCGGTGACGATCCAGCCTTCGGGGCAGAAGGCGCTGCTCTCGGGCGACAACTCGCCCCTGCCGCCCCTGGAGTTCATCGAGGACAGCGACGAGGTGCGACCGGGGGACCGGGTGGTGACTTCGGGCGACGGCGCGGTGTTCCCGGCGGGGCTTCTGGTCGGGCAGGTGGCGCTTGGCACGGACAAGCGGCTCAGGGTGGTGCTTGCGGCGGACTACCAGCGGCTGGAGTTCCTGCGCGTCCTGCGCAGTCACGACCTGGAACCGATCCTTGATCCCGGCAGTCTGGTGGCCCCGCCTGCAACGGCACCGTTGCCCGACACCTCAGCCGGGGCGGCCGAGGCGGCAGCGGGTGCCCCTCCGGACGCGACGGAGGGCGGTGATGTCGAGGCTGCGGGATCGGGCGCCGCCGAAGGTGCCGAACCGGAGGCCGTCGATGGCTGAGTTCTGGCGACAGGAGCACTGGATCTTCCGCGGCCTCTTTCTGGCCGTGGCGCTGGCGCTCTTGTTCATCCGGCTTTTGCCCCTGGGCAGCGCGCCGGGGGCCCTGCCGGGCCCTGACCTTCTTCTGTGCGTGATCATGGCCTGGATCGTGCGGCGGCCGGACTTCCTGCCGATGCCGCTGATCCTGGCGGTGATCCTGGCGGAGGACCTGATCCTGATGCGGCCGCCGGGCCTCTGGACCGCGATCGTCATCCTTGCGACCGAATCTCTGCGCGGGCGCATCCAGCTGACCCGCGAACTCAGCTTCGTGGTCGAATGGGCGCTGATCGCCGGGGTCATGCTGGCCATGACGCTGGTCTACCGGCTGGTCCTGGGCGTGGCATTCGTGCCGCAACCGCCCTTCGGCTTTGCCATCGTGCAGATCCTGTGGTCGATTGCAGTCTATCCGGTCGTCGTGGGCCTGTCGCGGCTGGCGCTTGATCTGCGCAAACCCGCAACCGGTGAAGTGGACAGTTTCGGGAGACGGCTGTGAGACGGACGGCCCGCGACATCGAGGAAAGCAACCGGACCCTGAACCGGCGCACCCTAATGCTGGGGGGTGCGATGGGCGCGATGGTGGCGGCCCTGGGCGTGCGGATGCGCTATCTGCAGGTCGACCAGGCCGAAGAATTCAAGCTTCTGGCCGAAGAGAACCGGATCAACATCCGCCTCATTCCGCCCGAGCGCGGGCTGATCCAGGACCGCAACGGCAGGATCATCGCGGGCAACGAACAGAACTACCGTGTCGTGATCACCCGCGAGGCGGCGGGGGATGTCGATCTGGTCCTGCGCCGGTTGGCGACAATCATCCCGATGACCGCCGAAGACCTGCAGGCGACCATGGACGAAGTGAAGTCGCTGTCGGCCTTCGTGCCGGTGACCGTGGCCGAGCGCCTGAGTTGGGACGATTTCTCGAAAGTCGCGGTGAACGCCCCCGCGCTGCCTGGCGTGGTGCCGGAGGTCGGCCAATCGCGCCGCTACCCCCTGGACACCGATTTTGCCCATGTCGTGGGCTATGTCGGCCCGGTCAGCGACAAGGACCTCGAGGAGCTGGAGACCCCCGACCCGCTGCTGAAGATCCCCAAGTTCCAGATCGGCAAGATCGGGGTCGAGAAGTGGATGGAAGATACGCTCAGGGGCGAGGCCGGCACCAAGCGGATCGAGGTGAACTCGGCCGGGCGCGTCATGCGCGAATTGGAGCGGCAGGAAGGCGACCCCGGCACCGACATCCGGCTGACCATCGACGCCGGCGTGCAGAACTTTGCAGAAGCCCGTCTGGGCGAGGAGAGCGCTGCCGTGGTGGTGGTGGACGTGACCAACGGCGACATCATCTGCATCGCTTCGTCGCCGTCCTTTGACCCGAACCTCTTCGTGCGCGGGATCAGTTCGGCCGACTACCGCACCCTGACCGATAACGAGCGTCGGCCACTGGCCAACAAGACGGTGTCCGGAGCCTATCCGCCGGGATCGACCTTCAAGATGGTCACGGCCCTCGCCGCGCTGGGAGCCGGGGTGATGACGCCGGAAACCCGGGTGAACTGCCCCGGCTACATTGAATACGGCGACCGCAGGTTCCACTGCTGGAAACGCACCGGCCACGGCACCGTTGGATTGACGAAGGGGCTGGAGGAAAGCTGCGATGTCTACTTCTACGACATCGCGCAGCGGGTCGGGATCGACGCCATCGCCGCGACCGGCCGCAAGTTCGGGCTGGGCCAGCGCTTCGATCTGCCGATGTCAGCGATCACTGCGGGCACCATGCCCGACAAGGCCTGGAAACAGGAAACGCAGAAGGCGGACTGGCGGATCGGCGACACGATCAACGCCGCGATCGGGCAGGGCTATGTGCTCACCTCGCCCTTGCAACTGGCCGTGATGACCGCGCGGATCGCCAGCGGCAGGGCCGTGGTGCCGCGACTGGTGCGGATGATCAACGACAAGGAGGTCCCGGTCGCCGAGGCCGCGCCGCTGGACATTCCCGCCGAATATCTGGACTCCGTCCGCCTTGGCATGCACGAGGTGGTCAACAGCGAGAAGGGCACGGCAAAGTCCAGCCGGATCGTCGATCCCGCCATGGTGATGGCCGGGAAGACCGGCACCAGCCAGGTCCGCAACATCACTGCGGCCGAGCGGGCATCCGGTGTGATCGCCAACGAGGATCTGCCCTGGGACCGGCGCGACCATGCCCTGTTCGTGGCCTATGCGCCCTATGACGCCCCACGCTATGCGGTGGCCGTGGTGGTGGAACATGGCGGCGGCGGCTCGACGGTTGCAGCCCCGATCGCGCGCGACGTCCTCTTGCGCGCGCTGTCGGATGGGATGCCGTCTCTGGAGGCCTATCCCGCCAGCCAGCGCGGGCGGATCGAGACCATGCTGAAGGAGTTGCCGCTGCGCGACCCCGTCACCGGGCAGCCGCCCGTCAAGACCGAAACCTGAGGGCGCTGGCGATGAGTTTTCTGGAATACCGCGTCAACCTTGCCCCGAGCGGCATCCGCAAGATCCTGCACCTGAACTGGCCGCTGGTCGTCCTGATCACGGCCGTGGCTGCCGTCGGGATCCTCATGCTCTATTCGATCGCCGGGGGAAATTTCGACATCTGGGCCCGGCGACAGGCCCAGGTGTTCGCCGTCGGGTTTGTCCTGATGCTGTCTGTCGCCATGGTGCCGATCTGGTTCTGGCGCAGCATGGCCGGCATCGCCTATGCCCTGTCGTTCATCCTTCTGCTCTTCGTGCAGTTCAGCGGCGAAACGAACATGGGCGCCCAGCGCTGGATCGATCTTGGCTTTTTCCAGTTCCAACCGTCGGAGATGATGAAATACACCCTGGTCATGGCGCTGGCGCTGTACTTCGAAACGCTTGACCGGACGAAGATCTCGCGTCCGCTGTACGTCCTTTTGCCGGTGCTCCTGATCCTTGCGCCCACGGTTCTGGTGTTGCTGCAGCCCAACCTCGGCACGTCGCTGATGCTGATCCTGGGCGGAGCCGCGGTCATGTTCGCCGCCGGGGTGAGCCTGTGGTACTTTGCCGCCGTGATCGCTCTCGGGGCAGGCACGGTGTTTGCGGTCTTCTGGACGCGGGGCACGCCCTGGCAGTTCCTGTACGACTACCAGTACCGGCGCATCGACACCTTCCTTGATCCTGCCGCCGATCCCCTGGGTGCGGGCTACAACATCATCCAGGCCAAGATCGCACTCGGGTCGGGAGGATGGTCGGGCAAGGGGTTCATGCAGGGCACGCAAAGCCGGTTGAACTTCATTCCGGAAAAGCAGACCGACTTCATCTTCACCACCCTGGCCGAGGAATTCGGCTTCGTCGGGGCGTTTTCGCTGCTGGCGCTGTATGCGCTGATCATCGGCTTCTGCCTGGTGGCGGCCTATCGCAACCGGGACCGGTTCTCGGCCCTCCTGATCATCGGCGTAGCGTCGAACTTCTTCTTCTACATTGCGGTCAACCTGTCGATGGTGATGGGCATGGCCCCGGTGGTCGGCGTGCCGCTGCCGCTGCTCAGCTACGGGGGATCGGCGATGCTGGTCGTGCTGGTCGGCTTCGGGCTGGTGCAAAGCGCGCATGTCCACCGGCCAAGATGAACCAGCGGGGGAGCGCATGACAACGGTGCTTTTCGCCGTCCCGGCCCTGTGGGAGACGTATCGGGAGACGCTGTCGCAGGCCATTGCCGAGGCCGGCGTTGCCGCGCGACTGGTCAGGGAGACCGCGCCGGACGCGGTCGACTACATCGTCTATGCCCCCTCGTCCGCCTTGCAGGACTTCACGCGCTACACCCGGACGAAGGCGGTGCTCAGCCTCTGGGCCGGGGTCGAGCGCATCGTCGGCAACCCGACGCTGACGCAACCGCTGTGCCGCATGGTCGACCCCGCCCTGACCGAAGGCATGGTGGAATGGGTGGTAGGGCATGCCTTGCGGCATCATCTGGGGATGGACCGGCACATCGTGAACCCGGACCGGGTCTGGGACCCGACCTGCCCGCCCCTCGCGCGGGAACGCCCGGTGACGATCCTGGGCATGGGGGCGCTTGGCGCGGCCTGTGCCGAGGCGTTGCGGGCGCTGCACTTTCCGGTGACGGGGTGGAGCCGGTCGCCCAAAGCCGGTGCGCTGCACGGCGAGGACGGGCTGCGGCAGGCGCTGGCCTCGGCCGAGATCCTGGTCACGCTCCTGCCGAAGACGCCGGAGACCGAGAACCTCTTGAACGCGGAACGGCTGGCGATGCTGCCGAAGGGTGCGGTGATCCTGAATCCGGGCCGCGGGCCGCTGATCGACGACGACGCCCTGCTTCTGGCGCTGGATGCGGGGCAGATCGGCCATGCGACGCTGGACGTGTTCCGGGTGGAACCCCTGCCGCAGGACCATCCCTACTGGTCCCACCCCCGCGTGACCGTGACCCCGCATATTGCCGCCGATACCCGGATCGCGTCGGCCTCCCGCGTGATCGCCGAGAACATCCGTCGCGGCGAGGCGGGCGAGCCGTTTCTTCACCTCGTCGACCGAGCGCGCGGTTACTGACCCCGGACGGTCGGGAACGGAACAGCCGACCTTTCTGCCGCGTGCCAGCACTGCCAAAGGAGGTGCGGCGATGCGGTACGGGCAGGGTGTGGTGCTGGTTCTGGCGGCGGGGGCCCTGTGGTCGCTGATGGGCCTGATGCTGCGCCAGATCGAGGCGGCGTCGGTCTGGCACATCCTGTTCTGGCGGTCGCTGGGTGTCGTGCCGGTCCTCTTCGCATTCACCTGGTGGAGGTCGGGCGGCAGGCCCTTCACCTCGATCCGCCGCATCGGTCTTGCCGGAACCGTCGGCGCCTTCGGTCTGGTCTTCGCCTTCGCCGGGGCGATCTATGCCATCCAGTCCACCACCGTCGCCAATGCGGTGTTCCTGTTCACCGCATCGCCCTTTGTCGCCGCCGTCCTGGGCTGGATCCTCCTCGGCGAACGCGTCGGGGCCTGGACCTGGGCCGCGATCGGACTTGCGGTCTTCGGCATGTACCTCATGGTCCGCGAGGGGCTGGAGATCGGCGCACTCTATGGCAACATCGCGGCCCTGCTGTCGGCTGCGGGGTTCGGTGCCTTTTCGGTCGCGCTGCGCTGGGGCAGGGTCGGCGACATGCTGCCGGTGTCGATGCTGGGGGCGGTGTTCTCGGTGATCACCGCCGGAACCGTCCTGACGCTGCAGGGCCTGCCGATCCCGGTGTCAGGCTGGGACATGGGGATTTCGATCGGCATGGGCATGGGGGTCCTTGCCTTGGGAATGGTCGCCTACACGCTCGGCTCCAAGGTCATTCCGGCGGCGCAGCTGACGCTTCTGTCGCTGGTCGAGGTGCTGCTGGCCCCGCTCTGGGTCTTTCTCCTTCTTGGCGAGACGGCAAGTGCCGCGACCTTCCTTGGGGGTGGGGTGCTTCTGGCCGCCGTGGCGCTGAACGCGGTGATGGGGGCGCGCGGGTCGCAACACGAGGGGGTTGCGGAAACGCCCTGACAGGTGATTAATTGATCAAATT
>JBIJDO010000078.1:0-9427 GCA_044344105.1 Tabrizicola sp. | reverse complement strand
GGGGCGCGCGCGATCCGGGGAGAGTGATCAGATGCGGTTCGAACCGCAAGATACCGAAGGTGGCCCCTGCTGGCCGCGCAAGCCGGAATTTGGCGGGGCGTCGCGGTTTGCGCATCTGCCTGATCGGGGCGCAAGGCCCCTTCCCCAATCCGACAACTGAAAGAGGCACACATGCCCGGTAATCTGACCCTTGAAGACCTTCGCAAAGCGGTGAAGGCCGGAGAAATCGACACTGTCATCGCCGCCGGCATCGACATGCAGGGCCGCCTGATGGGCAAGCGCTTCCACGCGCAATTCTTCATCGACGGCGGCTGGGAGGAAACCCACTGCTGCAACTATCTTCTGGCCGTGGACATGGAAATGACCACGGTGCAGGGCTACAAATCCTCGAACTGGGAGACCGGCTATGGCGACTATGCGCTGAAGCCCGACCTCAGGACCCTGCGCCGCTTGCCCTGGCTGCCGGGCACCGCGCTGGTTCTTGGCGACACGCAGGACCACCATCACCACGACGTGCCCCACGCCCCTCGCTCGATCCTGAAGGCCCAGGTCGCCCGCGCCCGCGCCATGGGGTTCGAGCCGATGATGGCGACGGAGCTGGAGTTCTATCTCTTCGAGAACAGTTACGAAAACCTGCGTGACGGCGGCCTGAACAGCTTGCGCACCGTGGGCGGCTACAACGAGGACTACCACATCTTCCAGACCACCAAGGAAGAGGACGTGATGCGCGCGGTCAGGAACGGGCTGTATGGCGCGGGGATTCCGGTGGAGAACTCCAAGGGCGAGGCCGAGGCCGGGCAGGAAGAGATCAACTACCGCTATTCGGACGCGCTGGATACCGCCGACAACCACGTCATCATCAAGAACGCGGTCAAGGAGATTGCCTGGTCCAGGGGCAAGTCGGTGACCTTCATGGCGAAATACGACCACCGCCGCGCGGGGTCGTCGAGCCACATTCACCAGTCGCTCTGGTCCTTGGACGGCAAGGCGGCCTTTGCCGACAAGACCGACGGGCACGGCATGTCCGACCTGATGAAGCGTTACCTTGCGGGTCAGCTGCATCACGCGCGGGACATCACGGCGTTCCTGGCTCCTTACGTGAACAGCTACAAGCGCTTCACCGTGGGCATGTTCGCGCCCACGAAGGCCGTGTGGAGTGCCGACAACCGCACGGCGGGGTTCCGGGTCTGCGGCACGGGAACCAAGGCGGTGCGGGTCGAATGCCGGATTCCGGGGTCGGACGTGAACCCCTATCTGGCCTGTGCGGCCCTGCTGGCGGCGGGTCTGGACGGGATCGAGAAGAAGCTGGCGCTGGAACCCGAAATGCGCGGCGACATGTATTCCGCCAAGGGCATCCGCGAGATCCCGCATAATTTGCGTGAGGCGGCGGACCTGCTCACGACGTCCAAGATGCTGCGCGAGGCCTTTGGCGATGATGTGATCGACCACTACCACCACGCCGCGCAGTGGGAGATTTCCGAGACCGACCGCGTCGTCACGGACTTCGAGCGCGAGCGGCTGTTGGAACGGGCGTAAATGTAGGGTGTGCCTTCAGGCGCACCTTCCACACCGAACGGTGCGCATGAATGCGCACCCTACGAGGACGAAATGAAACCTATCCAACTGATTTCCCCCGTTGACGGCCGGGTCTACGCAGAACGCATGCCCCTGTCCCATGCCGCCGCCGAAGCGGTTGTCGCCCGCGCCAAGGCCGCGCAGAAGCTTTGGGCCGCGCGGCCCTTGGAAGACCGCATCGCGCTGGTCAAGGCCGGGGTCGCCAAGCTGAACACCATGACCGAGGTGGTGGTCGAGGAGATCGCCTGGCAGATGGGCCGCCCCACCCGCTACGGCGGCGAATTCGGCGGGGTGAATGCCCGCACCGATTATATGGCGAGCATCGCGGCCAGGACCCTTGCGCCCGAGATGGTCGAGGACAGCGCCAGCTTCCGCCGCTACCTCGCGCGCGAACCGGTGGGCGTCGTCTTCATCATCGCCCCCTGGAACTACCCCTACCTGACCACGATCAACACCCTCGTCCCGGCCCTGATCGCCGGGAACTCGGTGGTGCTGAAGCATGCGAGCCAGACCCTCCTCGTCGGCGAACGGCTTGCCGAGGCTTTCCACGCGGCGGGCATCCCCGAGGACGTGTTCCAGAACGTCGTCCTGGACCATGCCACCACCGAAGCCTTGATCGGCCAGCGCAGCTTTGGCTTCGTGAACTTCACCGGCTCGGTCGGCGGTGGGCAGGCGATTGAACGGGCAGCGGCGGGGACCTTCACGCCGTTGGGGCTGGAGCTGGGCGGCAAGGACCCGGGGTATGTCCGTGAGGACGCCAATCTTGAGCTTGCGGTCGACGTCCTGATGGACGGCGCGATGTACAACGCGGGCCAATGCTGCTGCGGGATCGAGCGGATCTATGTCCACGAAAGCCTGTTCGACAGCTTCGTCGAGAAATCCGTGGCCTGGGTCGGGCAGTTGAAGCTGGGCAACCCCTTCGATGCTTCGACCACCCTTGGGCCAATGGCGCACAAGCGGTTTGCGCAGACCGTCCGCGACCAGACCGCCGAGGCGATTGCCAAGGGGGCGAAGCCGCTTCTCGACCCCAAGAAGTTTGCCGATGACGGGGGCGCCTATCTCGCGCCGCAGATTCTGGTCAACGTCGATCATTCGATGCGGGTGATGAAGGAGGAATCCTTCGGCCCCGTCGTCGGCATCATGCCGGTCAAGAACGACGCCGAGGCCATCGCCCTGATGAACGACTCGCCCTACGGCCTGACCGCCAGCATCTGGACCGAGGACTACGACACCGCCGCTGCCATCGGCGCGCAAGTGGAAACCGGGACGGTGTTCATGAACCGGGCCGACTACCTTGACCCCGCGCTGACCTGGACCGGGGTCAAGGACACCGGGCGCGGCACGTCGCTTTCCTATCTCGGGTTCCATTCCGTGACCCGGCCGAAATCCTATCACCTGAAGAAGGCCCCGAAATGACTCACCCCGTTTCTCACTCGGTTCCCAACCGCAACTGGTCCTATCCGACCGCGATCAAGTTCGGCGTCGGACGGATTGCCGAGCTGGCCGACCATGCAAAGTCCATCGGCCTGACGAAGCCGCTCCTCGTCACCGACAAGGCCCTTGCCAGCCTGCCGATCACCAAGAACGCCCTCGACGTGCTGGAGGCCGGGGGCCTTGGCCGCGCGGTCTTTTCCGACGTGGACCCGAACCCGAACGAGATCAACATGGCCGCCGGGATCGAGGTCTACCTTGCTGGCGGCCATGACGGGGTGATCTGCTTCGGCGGCGGCTCGGCCTTGGACCTTGGCAAGATGATCGCGCTGATGGCGCATCAGCCGAAGAAGCTGCGCGTCTGGCAGCTGGAGGATATCGACGACTGGTATACCCGCGCCGATGTTAGCAAAATCGCTCCGATCATCGCGGTGCCGACCACGGCAGGGACGGGGTCGGAAGTGGGCCGGGCGGGGGTGCTGACCAACTCCGAGACGCACAAGAAGAAGATCATCTTCCACCCCAAGCTGATGCCCGCCGTCACGATCTGCGACCCAGGCCTGACGACGGGGATGCCGAAGTTCATCACCGCAGGCACCGGCATGGACGCGCTGGCGCATTGCCTGGAGGCGTTCTCCTCCCCCTTCTACCACCCGATGTCCCAGGGCATCGCGCTGGAAGGGATGCGGCTGGTGTTCGAGAACCTTCCGAAGGTGTACGCAGACCCGAACGACCTTGACGCCCGCGCGCACATGATGTCGGCGGCGGCGATGGGGGCCACGGCGTTCCAGAAGGGGCTGGGCGCGATCCATGCCCTCAGCCACCCGATCGGGGCGGTCTACAACACCCACCACGGCACGACGAACGCGGTGGTGATGCCGATGGTGCTGGACTTCAACCGCAAGGCCGTGAAGGACCGGCTGGCGCAGGCGGCGGCCTATTGCGGGATCAAGGGCGGCTACAAGGGGTTCACCCAGCGCATCCTCGACCTGCGGGCGACGCTGAACATCCCGGAAAACCTGACCAAGCTGGGCGTCAAGGACCCCGATCTGGACATGCTGACCAGAATGGCGCTGGAGGATCCATCCTGCGGTGGCAACCCGGTCAAGATGACGAAAAAGAACACCCGCGCGCTTTTCGAGGCCTGTTTGCAGAGTGGCTGACAATCCACCGTCGGCTCTGGCGCAGAGGTCGGTTGCACCCACCCTACCGCAGGGCCGCGCCGCACGATGCTGACCCGCGAGACGACCGACATCGCGGTGATCGGCGCCGGAGTGATCGGGCTGACCATCGCACTGGAACTGCTCGACCGGGGCCACGACGTCACGCTGGTCGACCCCGGTCCGCCGGGGATGGGGGCCAGCTATGGCAACGCGGGGACCATTGCCGACTATGCCACCAGTCCGGTCGGCACACCCGAAGTTCTGCGATCGCTGCCGTCGCTGCTCTTCAGCCGGACATCACCACTGGCCATCCGGCACCGCGCGCTTCCGGGGCTGATGCCCTGGCTCATGCGGTTTCTCTGGCAATCGCTTCCCGCCCCGACCGAACGCAACACCCGCGCCATCGCCGCCCTGCTGGCGGATGCATCCGACCGCTGGGATGAGCTTGTCCTGCGGGTCAAGGGGGCCGGGGTCCTGCAGCGGAGGGGCTGCCTCTACCTTTACGAAACCCCGCAGGCCTTTGCCGCAGCCCGGCCCGCGCTTGACCGCCGCCGCGCGCTTGGGGTCGAGGTGGACCTGATCAGCCCGGACGGGCTGGCAGAGCTGGAGCCGAACCTGCCCAGGGGTATGGGCGGGGCCGCGCTGTTCGCGGGCGCAAGCTTTCTGGACGATCCCGGCCGGATGATGGGACTGATCGCGGCAGAGGCATTGCCGAAGGCCCGCCTCCTGACCGCGCGGGTCGAACGCCTGACGCGCGGCCCGGACGGCGTGGTGCTTGAAGGTGCCGGACTGCATCTGCATGCCCGCCGCGTGATCCTTGCCGCCGGAGCGCGGTCGCGGAACCTGGCGCTGCAGGCGGGCGACCGCATCCCGCTGGATACCGAACGCGGCTACCACGCCGAATGGGATATGCCCGAGCCGCGCCTGACCCGCCCCGTCTGCCCGACCGCGCGGGGATTCTACTTCTGCCCGATGGCCGGGCGTCTGCGCGTGGCAGGCACGGTCGAGCTTGGCGGGCTGACTTTGCCCCCCTCGCCCCACCGGCTGCGGCGTCTGGTCGAAGGGGCACGCGCGTTCTTCCCCGACCTCGGTCCACCGGATCGGGACTGGATGGGCTTTCGGCCAAGCCTGCCCGACAGCCTGCCGGTCATCGGTCCGTCGCAGGGTGGACCCGACGTCATCCACGCGTTCGGACACGGGCATCTTGGTGTGACACTCGCCCCGGTCACCGCGCGCATCGTGGCGGACCTCGTGTCGGGGACAAGCCCTCCCCTGGATCTGGCGGCCTATCGACCCGGACGGTTCTGAGGGCCCGGAAGGGCACCGGAACGGGCTGCGCTTTTGGCCCGGAGTATCGGGCAACCTGACGCCGGGACCTGCCTGCGCAAAAATGATTGCCCCCGCAAGGCATGGCCCTGCGGGGACGGATCGTTCAGCCAGACATCAGATCAAGAGCGTCGTACCTGTCTCAGATCGGTTGATCGTCATTGCCGCAGGCAATGGCACAAACGACGATCAGGCCGATCACCAGCGGAAGCAGAAAGCCCGACCGGGGCGTTTCGGCCACAACTTCCGGCTGGCCTTCCTCGGCAACGACGACCGGGCCACCGGCAAAGGCGGTCGAGGCGCTGAACGCCAGGGCCGCCGCAAGGATCGTGGCAGTAAGGGTCTTCATGACTTGGCCTTTCTCTCCTGGTGAACGGTGATTCCTGAAGTCTATCAGACCCGGATCGATTGTCTGTCCGTCGCGCTCAAGTGTTGGCCGCCTTGTGATCTAGCCGCAACACGGGGCCAACACGGGCGCGATATCTGGACGAAAGGTCGATGGCGGTGCCATAAGCTTGACAGACGGACCCTTGGCATCCTGCGACACAGCGGCCGGAGATAGTCCTGATCAAGGCATCTTGTGGCCACCCCGAAGCCGGAAGCCCACCATCTGCCGCCCGAACGGGGGCAAATGATGGGCAGGCTGCTGTACCAGCAAACTCGTCACCCTACGGCTCTGCGCCACCGCACCAGTCCCGGTTTCCCATCTGGCCCGGCACCAACCCTGGGCCAACGGCGGACCAAGCAACCCGGCCTGCGCGAGACCTCAAGGCTTCTTCGGGGGCTCTTCATCTCCGCCGCCGCTGCTGGCCACCGCAGCCAGCACCAGAATGCCAAGGATCAGCGGCACGACAAAGCCGGAGCGCGGCGCTTCGGCGATCACCTCGTTGTTGCCTTCCTCGATGATCACCGGACCGCCGGCATTGGCAGACGAACCGGCCGCCATCGCCGCAGCCAAGAGCGCGCTCAGGACAAGCTTCTTCATGAATTCCTCCGTTCAGGGCAGGGCCGACCGGCCTTATCGCCGCGATCCTGTTGGTTTTGATTAGATTGCCGGACAGTCTGCGGCAATCAATCCTGAGGCGGAGAAACAGTTTCTCCACAGGAATTCTGCCTCGTTCGCCAATAGGTTGTATTGCTGCCCATTGCGGGTGTGCGAGTCTAAAAAGATGCCCGCTGGGGTGGAGCGCCGGACGTCGCTTCCGCACCAACCGCTGATTCTGCGCGGCGTGACCGGGGACCCAAAACGGGTCCGCACCATGCTCGAATGCAAAGGGCCGACCCCGAAGGACCGGCCCTGACACCATCGGTCACGCGGACCGGTGGACAATCCTTGGAACTGAAGCTCAGCTCTCGCTGTCGTTGCCGCAGGCGATCGCGCAAACGACGATCAGGCCGACGACGAGCGGCAGCAGGAAGCCCGAGCGCGGGGTTTCTTCCACGACTTCCGGCATGCCTTCTTCAGCGACGACAACCGGGCCACCAGCCATAGCAGCCGAGGCGCCGAGGGTCAGGGCCATGACCGAAGCGATGATTTTTTTCATGTTGATACTCCAAGAGGGTTCGACGTTCCCGTCTGGCTGACAGGGCGTATTTCACCGTAGTAACCACTTTCAGGGTCTTCAACGCTTGTTGATCAACTGTGCTTGGTTTGCCGTCCAAAGTTGCGGGAATGGCACATAAACCGGGCTTTTGCGCGCTCAGAACATGCCCGGCACCACCTGATCCGGCGGCCGATGGCCATCGGCGAAGGTCTTGATGTTGATGATCACCTTCTCGCCCATCTCGATTCGGCCCTCGATGGTCGCCGATCCCATATGCGGCAAAAGGACCGTGTTCGGCAGGTCCACGAGGCGCGGGTTGATGTCGGTGCCGTGTTCGTAGACATCCAGCCCCGCGCCGGCAAGCTCGCCCGCACGCAGGGCACGGGTCAGGGCATTCTGGTCGATCACCTCGCCGCGCGAGGTGTTCACCACCACTGCCGAGGGCTTCATCAGTTTCAGCCGCCGTGCGTTCAGAAGATGAAACGTCGATGGCGTGTGCGGGCAGTTGACCGACAGGATATCCATCCGCGCCAGCATCTGGTCCAGGCTTTCCCACCAGGTCGCCTCCAGCTCGGCCTCGACCTCGGGACGGACGCGCTTGCGGTTGTGATAGTGAACCTGCAGCCCGAAGGCGCGCGCGCGCCGGGCCACTGCCTGGCCGATCCGCCCCATGCCCAGGATGCCAAGCCGCCGCCCCCCAAGCCTTCCCCCCAGATTGGCCATCGGCGACCATCCGGTCCAGCCGCCCGACTGCATCACCTGCAGGCCCTGCGGAATGCGTCGCGTGACGGCCAGGATCAGCGCCATCACCATGTCGGCCGTGTCCTCGGTCACCACGCCCGGCGTGTTCGACACCAGGATGCCACGCTGCCGGGCGGTCGCCACATCGATGTGATCGAACCCGGCACCGTAGTTCGCGATCAGCTTCAGCCTGTCGCCCGCCTGCGCCAGCAGGCCAGCATCGATCGTGTCGGTGATCGTCGGCACCAGCACATCCGCCCGACGCATCGCGGCGGCAAGGTCGTCGCGGGACATCGCGACATCGGGATCGCGCAACTCGACGTCGAACAGCTCTTTCAGTCGGGTCTCGACCGCATCGGGCAACCGTCGCGTCACGATCACATTCAGGTGGCTGGCTGGCATGCGTTCCCTCTCCGAGGCTTCCAAATCCGGCGTCCTTGCGGCAAGGTGCAGCCAAGCGGGGCGATGCACAAGTCCCGGCCAAACATTCGGGGTTGGACGCCGGGGAACGGGCATCCGGAGAGGCAGCAGGAATGAGACGGATCTTCCGGGTTCTGGCAGTACTTGGCCTTCTGACAGCGGGCAGCGCAACGGCGCAGGAGACCGATCCGCCGGACTCCGACGCTCCCGCTTCCGTAGCCAAGCCGCCCGAAAAGCAATGCATGCCGGATGTGGGCTGCGTGACAAACCTGCCCCTGCCGCGCTTCGTGTCGCTGAAGGGCGACGAGGGCAAGGCCCGGCGCGGACCGGGCCTGACGCACCGGATCGACTGGGTCTTCACCCGGCCCGGCATGCCCCTGATGATCACCGCGGAATACGAGAACTGGCGCCGGGTGGAGGATTCCGAGGGCGCGGGCGGCTGGGTCCACTATTCGCTGCTCTCCGGCGCGCGGACGGCACTTGTCACCCTCGACATGGCCGAATTCCTCGCCAGCCCGGAAGACGGGGCTGCCATTGTGGCCCAGGCCGAACTGGGCGTGATCGTGCGGATTCTGGAATGTCAGCCAGCCTGGTGCCGCGTCGTCGCGGACGGCCAGCGGGGCTGGGTGCGCAAGACGGCGATCTGGGGGGTGAAACCTGATGAACTCGTCGATTGAGCGACCCGCAAACCGCCTGAAGCTTACCCTCTCCGCCGGGATTGCCTCGGTCCTGGTCGCGGGCCTTCTCGTTGCGCTGAAACTCTGGGCCATGGCCGAAACCGGAGCGCTGTCGATCGCCGCCTCGCTGGCCGACAGCGCGCTGGACCTGATGATGTCGCTCGGGGCGACGGTTGCCATCGTCTATGCCGCGCGTCCGGCGGACGAGGACCACGCCTTCGGGCACAGTTCGGCCGAGGACCTGACCGCGCTGGCGCAGGCCCTGCTCATTCTGGCTTCGGCAGCCGTCATCGGCTGGGCCGCGGTTGCCAGGCTTGCCTCCGACACACCTCCGGTCCTTGAGTCGGAAGGCAGGGGGCTGATCGTGATGGTGGTCTCGGTCGTCATCACGCTGGCGCTGGTCTGGTGGCAGGGCCGGGTCACGCGGCGGACCGGCAGCAAGGTCGTCGCCGCCGACCGGCTGCACTACGTGGGCGACCTTCTGCCCAGTCTGGGCGCCATTGCCGCCCTTTGGGTCTCGGCCCGCTACGGCATCGGCTCGGTCGACGCG
>JBIJDO010000172.1:0-6057 GCA_044344105.1 Tabrizicola sp. | reverse complement strand
AGGTCGCGCATCTGGGCGAGACGATGGAGGCCGGGCGCTGGCAGGACATCACGCGGCAGGACATTCCCCAGGGGCGGCTCTACAGCTGGTGGAGCTATCGCAGCCCCGACTGGGACGGGGCCGACAAGGGCCGCAGGCTGGACCACATCTGGGCCACGCCCGACATTTCCGGGGCCGCCCACGGCAGCCGCATCCTGCGGCCCGCGCGGGGATGGGAGGGTCCAAGCGACCACGCCCCGGTGTTCGCGACGTTCGACCTGTAGCGCTATTGCCCTTCGGCCAGCGCCCCAAGGACCGCCTGGGCGCTGGCACTGTCCCATTCGGCGTCGCCGATCAGCCGGGCGACTTCCTGCCCCTCGGGGTTCAGGATCACCGTCACCGGCAAGCCCATCACGCCCATTCCCCGCGCGAGGTCCGAGGTCGGATCCCGCAGGATCGGCAGGCCCTTGACCCCCGCCTCGTCAAAGAACCGCCGGATCCCCGGCACCGCGTTCCGGCCCGTTGCGACAGGCACCACGGCGATCTGCGGCATCGCGGCCTG
This sequence comes from Tabrizicola sp., assembly GCA_044344105.1. Classification (GTDB taxonomy): domain Bacteria; phylum Pseudomonadota; class Alphaproteobacteria; order Rhodobacterales; family Rhodobacteraceae; genus Tabrizicola. The sequence goes on along the minus strand of JBIJDO010000172.1, from coordinate 5,516 downwards.
CAACCGGTCGAGCGAGGGCATTTCCTTCCGGCACGGCGCGCACCAGGTGGCCCAGAAGTTCAGCACCACCCACTTGCCCCGGTATTCGGCCAGCGAGCGTTCCCCGTCCTCGGCATCCAGAAGCACCACTTCCGGGATCGCAACCGCCACCTCGTGCAGCGCCAGCTTCTTCATGTCGCCCTCGCGCAAGCTGGCGACCTCGGCCCAGCCCGGATTTGCACCAAGCACCAAGGCCGTATAAAGCACGACCAGCAGTTTCCGCACGTTTCCCACCCTGAAAGCCCGCTCCATGTCCGACGCCCGCGATCAAAAGACTGCCAACACCATGTGGGGCGGGCGCTTTGCCGAAGGTCCAAGCGCGATCATGACGGCGATCAACGCCTCGATCGGGTTCGACCAGCGGCTCTACGCCCAGGACATCGCGGGCAGCCGGGCCCATGCGGCGATGCTGGCCGCGCAGGGCATCATCACCGATACCGATGCGAAGGCGATTGGGGAAGGCCTGCTCGCGATCTTGTCAGAGATCGAGACGGGAAAGTTCCCCTTCACCACCGACCTTGAGGACATCCACCTGAACATCGAGGCCCGGCTGACCGACCGCATCGGCGAAGCGGGCAAGCGCCTGCACACCGGGCGGTCGCGGAATGACCAGGTCGCCGTCGACTTCCGGCTCTGGGTCCGCGGCCAGTGCGACCAGGCCAACGCCGGGCTGACCACCCTGATGCAGGCGTTCCTCGATCAGGCCGAAGCCGGGGCCGACTGGGTGATGCCCGGCTTCACCCATCTGCAGACCGCGCAGCCCGTGACCTGGGGCCACCACATGATGGCCTATGTCGAGATGTTCGCCCGCGACCGCAGCCGCTTTGAAGACGCCCGCAAGCGGATGAACGAATGCCCGCTGGGGGCCGCCGCCTTGGCCGGGACCTCGTTTCCCATCGACCGGCACATGACGGCAAGGGCGCTGGGCTTTGACCGTCCTACCGCCAACAGCCTGGACTCGGTCAGCGACCGTGATTTCGCGCTGGAGTTCCTTGCGGCTTCCTCGATCTGCGCCATGCACCTTTCCCGCTTTGCCGAAGAGCTGGTGATCTGGTCCTCGGCCCAGTTCCGCTTCGTCCGGCTGTCGGACCGCTGGACCACGGGCAGCAGCATCATGCCGCAGAAGAAGAACCCCGATGCGGCCGAGCTTCTGCGCGCCAAGCTGGGGCGCATCCTCGGGGCCACGGTCGCACTCTTCACCGTGATGAAGGGCCTCGCGCTGACCTATTCCAAGGACATGCAAGAGGACAAGGAGCAGGTCTTCGATGCGGCGGACAGCCTGATGCTGGGCCTCGCCGCGATGACAGGGATGGTCGGCGACTTGACCGCCAACCGCGACGTGCTGAAAGCCGCCGCCGCCAGCGGGTTTTCCACCGCGACCGACCTGGCCGACTGGCTGGTCAAGGCACTTGGCCTCCCCTTCCGCGAGGCGCATCATGTCACCGGCGCGCTGGTCGCGATGGCCGAGGCGCAGGGGATCGATCTGCCCGACCTGACGCTGGCGCAGATGCAGTCGGTCCATCCCGGCGTCACAGCCGAGGTCTTCAACGTCCTGGGTGTCGAAAACGCGGTCCGCAGCCGGACCTCCTATGGCGGCACCGCGCCGGATCAGGTCCGCGCCCAGATCGCCCGCTGGCGCGCAACCCCGGTCTGACGGCAATCCCTACCTTGCCCGGGGCGGTCCGGGCTGGCACCGTGGCGCGCAACACCGTTCGAGAGGATCGTCATGCCGCGCCTGATGCTGATCGCCTGCCTTGCCCTTGCCGCCTGCGGAGCCGATGGACCACCCGAGCCGCCGTCGAAATCCGGGATCAGCCTGACCGGAGACGCGCGGATCGGCGTGGTTGTCAGGTGACACCGCTGCGTCTTGCCTTCCTTGCCCTTGCGGTCTGGGGTGCCGTGCATCCGATGTACTGGTTCCTGCGTCACATGCGGGAAACCGGCACCGGTCTTTCCGGCCTGATCGACGCCTGGTACGTGAATGCCTCGACCACCGGCCTGACCTGGGACCTGACCATCGCCGCCATCGCCCTGACGGTCTGGATCCTGGCCGAGGCGGTCAGCCGCCGTGCCTGGTCGCATCTGATCGCGATCCCGGCCACCTTCCTTATCGGGGTCAGCTGCGGCTTGCCGCTCTATCTGTTCCTTCGGTCCGGCCCAAAGGGGTGAATTGCGCCGACCGGCGCGTCTGCTATACGCAGGACCGGATTTTCCGGGGGCGCGGCGATGGACCATTTCCTGTACCAGAACGGCACCCTGCATGCCGAGGACGTGGCGGTCCCCGAGATTGCGGCGTCGGTCGGCACCCCGTTCTACGTCTATTCCACCGCCACGCTGACCCGGCATTACCACCTCTTCACCGAGGCCTTGTCGCCGCTTCCCCACCTTGTCTGCTTCGCGATCAAGTCGCTGTCGAATGTCGCGGTCCTGAAGACGCTCGGCAATCTCGGGGCCGGGATGGATGTGGTATCGGGCGGCGAGTATCTGCGCGCGAAAGCGGCCGGGGTACCGGGCGACAGGATCGTCTTTTCCGGGGTCGGCAAGACACGCGAGGAAATGCGGCTGGCGCTGACCGGTGGCATCCGGCAGTTCAATGTCGAAAGCGAGCCCGAGATGCGGGCCTTGTCCGAGGTGGCCACGTCGCTTGGCGTCACCGCCCCGATCACCATCCGGGTCAACCCCGATGTGGACGCCCGCACCCACGAAAAGATCGCGACCGGCAGATCGGAGAACAAGTTCGGCATCCCGATCGCCCGCGCGTCCGAGGTCTATGCCGAAGCCGCCCGCCTGCCCGGCCTGCAGGTCATCGGCATCGACGTGCATATCGGCAGCCAGCTGACCGCGCTTGAACCCTTCGAACAGGCCTACCTGAAAGTCGCCGATCTGACCCGCCGCCTGCGGAGCGAAGGCCACACCATCACCCGCCTCGACCTTGGTGGCGGCCTTGGCATTCCGTATGAGCGTTCAAACTCCGCCCCGCCGCTGCCCACCGACTATGGCGCGCTGATCAAGCGCACCGTCGGCGATCTTGGCTGCGAGATCGAGATCGAACCCGGCCGCCTGATCAGCGGCAATGCCGGCATTCTGGTCTCGAAGGTCATCTACGTGAAGAACGGTGAGGGCCGCGACTTCCTGATCCTCGACGCGGCGATGAACGACCTCGTCCGCCCGTCGATGTACGGCGCGCACCACGACATCGTCCCGGTCGTCGAACCCCCCGTCGCGAGCTCCACCCAGCCGTTCGACATCGTCGGCCCGGTCTGCGAGACCGGCGACACCTTCGCCAGGAGCCGCGACCTGCCCCTGGTGGCCGAGGGCGACCTTGTGGCCTTCCGGTCTGCCGGGGCCTACGGGGCCGTGATGGCATCGGAATACAACACCCGGCCCCTGATTCCGGAGGTGCTGGTCCATGGGGATCACTTCGCTGTCATCCGGGCGCGTCCAAGCTTTGACGAAATCCTCAACCGCGATACCATCCCCGCATGGCTGTGACGAAGCGTTCGGCCGCTGGCAGGTAAGATGACCGGACCCAAGACCCAACCGCCGCTGAAGTCGCTCATCTGGCCGATGCGCCTGACGCTGGTCGGCCTTTGGGCGGAACGGCTGGCGCGCGCCTTCTGGCCGCTCTGGTCGCTGGCGCTTCTGACCCTTTCCGCGCTGGCCTTCGGCGTGCAGGACCTTGGACCCGTCCACTATGCCCAGGCAGCTGGCGCTGTGGTCATCATTGCAGCGCTGGTGCTTCTGGCTTTTGGCGTGAAACGCTTCCGCAAACCCACGGCCCTCGATGCGCTGGACCGGCTGGATGCGACGATGCCGGGCCGCCCCATCGCCGCCCTGCGCGACACCCAGGCCATCGGCACCGGCGACCCCGCCTCGCTGGCGGTCTGGCAGGCGCATCAGGACCGGATGGCCGCCCGTGCATCTGGTGCCCGCCCCGTTCAGCCCGACCTTCGCCTGTCATCGCGCGACCGCTTTTCGCTGCGCTATGTCGCCTTGACCGCCTTCGTCATGGCCGCGCTCTTCGGGTCGTTCTGGCGTGCCGGTTCCGTCGCGGGCCTGACCCCCGGTGCCGCCGTCGCGATGCCCGGCGGGCCGACATGGGAAGCCTGGGCCCAGCCCCCCGCCTATACCGGCAAGCCCTCGCTCTATCTGAACGAGATCACCGCCCCTTCGCTGGAGCTTCCCGTCGGCACCCGGCTGCAGGTGCGCCTTTACGGCCCCGAGGGCGGCCTTTCCATCGCGCAGACCGTGGCTGACCCTCCCCCGCCGCAACCCCCGACCCCGGGGGGCGCGGTGACTCCCGCCGCCGGCGTCCCCGATGGCATGTCAGGCGTGCACGACCTGACGGTCGAACGCTCCGGCGCGCTGGCCATCGACGGCACCGGCGGTCGCGAATGGCAGATCACCGCCATCCCGGACGGTCTGCCCAGGATCGAGGTCCTGGGCGAGATGGGGCGCGAGGCGGATGGCCGCTTCACGCAAGAGTTCAAGGCGACCGATGACTACGGCGTTGTCGCGGGCCGGGTCACGATCACGCTGGACCTGGGCAAGGTCGACCGCCGCCATGGCCTGGGCATCGACCCCGAGCCGGTGGAGCCGGTGGTCCTGGACCTGCCGATGCCCTTGCGCGGCGAGCGGACCGAGATCACCGAAAAGCTGGTGGACGACCTGTCGAAGCACGTCTTCGCCAACCTGCCGGTGACCATGGTCTTTGCCGCCGTCGATGCCGCCGGACAGGAAGGCACCGCCGCGCCCTATTCGGTGACGCTGCACGGCAAACGCTTCTTCGACCCCCTTGCCGCCGCGCTGATCGAGATGCGCCGCGACATCCTGTGGAACCGGATCAACGCCCCCCGCGCGCTGGATATCCTGAAAGCGGTGACGAACCGCCCCGACGGCTTCATCCGGCATGACAAGGCGTTCCTGCACCTCCGCGTCCTGATGCGCGAGCTTGAGGCGAAAGAGGTAAGCCTGTCCGTCGAGGACCGCGATGCCATCGCCGAAGAGTTGTGGACGATCGCCCTGATGGTCGAGGAAGGGAACCTCCAGTCGGCTTTCGAACGTATGCAGCGCGCGCAGGACCGGCTGGACGAGGCGATCAAGAACGGCGCCTCGCCCGAGGAAATCGACCAGCTGATGAAGGAAATGCAGCAGGCGCTCAACGAATACATGCGCGAACTGGCCGAGGAGGCGCAGCGCAATCCGGGCGACCAGCAGCAGTCCCAGATGATGCAGGGCCAGATGATGTCGGGCGACCAGCTGCAGGAGATGCTCGACAAGCTTCAGCAGCTGATGGAGGAAGGCAAGACCGCCGAGGCCGCCGAGCTGATGGAACAGCTGCGCCAGCTGATGCAGAACATGCAGGTGGTCGAGGGCCAGCAGGGCCAGGGTCAGGGCAGCCCCGGCCAGCAGGGGATGCGCGAACTCGGCGACGCGCTGCGCGACCAGCAGGAACTTTCCGACGATGCCTTCCGCGA
>JBIJDO010000022.1:0-16107 GCA_044344105.1 Tabrizicola sp. | reverse complement strand
GTCGGACCCGAAGTGATTTACGACCGGCGAACATCGACGCGGACCCCAATGGCAACAGGAAACCGGACTATTGCAGCTTGTTCCGGCATGGGCAATCGAAGGGAAAGGCGATCAGCAGACTTGTGATCCGGGGTTCGGTCGCAAGCTCCGGAGCCCTCCGCGTCATGCCGGTGTGACAAGGGCGTGGCAAGAAGAATGACAAGCTTCGGGGGTCTGAAATGGACGATTCTGCTTCCTACGATCTGGACGAGGCCTACCGGATCAACGGCCCGGAGGATGCGCGCCGCCTCTATGGCGACTGGGCCGCGACCTATGACGAAAGCTTTGGCGCGGCCTGGGGCTATGTCGCTCCGCGCGGGATTGCCGGGATCCTGAAGGGCGAGATCGGGACGGCGGACGAAATTCTCGACATCGGGGCCGGCACCGGCCTTGTGGCGGAACATCTGCGGGGCTGGACGGTCGATGCCCTGGACATCACGCCCGAGATGCTTGGGATCGCGCGGGCGAAGGGCCTTTACCGCACCCTCATCCTTGGTGACCTGACGCAGCCCCTGGCCATCCCGGATGCGAGCTATGATGCGGTGATCAGTTGCGGAACCTTCACCCACGGTCACGTCGGGCCCGAGTGCTTTCCCGAGCTTCTGCGCATCACCCGCCCCGGCGCGGTCTTTGCCTGTGGCACCATCGGTCCGGTGCTGGACGGCGAGGGGTTCGGCTCGGCGCTGGCCCGGATGGTGGCGGCGGGGCGGATCACGCCGGTCGTCTGGCGTGACATCCCGATCTACGAGGGCGCGGACCATCCGCACAGGGATGACCGGGGCCTGGTGATGGTGTTCCGCAAGCTCTGACAGCTTTCGCTTGCAGACTCGCGGACGGGCGCCTATATCGCTTCCAACAGCAGTTTCAGGGTCCAAACCTGAAGCGACCGAAAGTCACGGGCGGGCCGCTGGGTCCGCTTTTTTGTTTCTGGAACGCATGTCCGACCTGATCGCCAAAACCGCCATCGACCGACGCCTTGCCGACATCGTCGGTCCGGTGATCGAAGGGCTGGGCTTCGAGCTTATCCGCCTGCGGCTGATGGGCGGCAAGACGCGCGTGCTGCAGATCATGGCCGACCGTCCCGATGGCGGGATCGGCGTGGACGAATGCGGCGATATCTCGACCGCCGTCTCCGCCGTGCTGGACGTCGAGGACCCGCTGGAGGACAACTATGTGCTGGAGGTCTCCTCTCCCGGCATCGACCGTCCGCTGACCCGGCTGAAGGATTTCGACGTCTGGAAGGGCTGGGAAGCGCGGATCGAGACGACCGAGCTGATCGACGGCCGCCGCCGCTTCAAGGGCGATCTGGCGGGGGTCGAGGGCGACGAGGTGCTGATCACGCTGGACGAAGGCGGCGAAGAGGTCACCATCGGGCTGAAGTTCGACTGGCTGTCCGACGCCAAGCTGATCCTGACCGACGCGCTGATTGCCGAAATGCTGCGCCAGAAGAAGGTGGCCGAACCGGCGGAAGGCCAGTTCGACGAGATCGAGGAAACTGACGGGGACGAAGAGCCTGCCCCCGAGACGAAACACTGACGGGAGAGAGACCCATGGCAATCACGTCCGCCAACCAGCTTGAGCTTCTGCAGACCGCCGAAGCCGTTGCGCGCGAAAAGATGATCGACCCGGATCTGGTGATCCAGGCGATGGAGGACAGCCTCGCCCGGGCCGCCAAGTCGCGCTATGGCGCGGAAATGGACATCCGGGTGAAGATCGACCGGAAGACGGGCCGTGCGTCGTTCACCCGGGTCCGCACGGTCACTGAAGAGGACCTGATCGAAAACCACCACGCCCAGATCACGGTGAAGCAGGCGAAATCCTACCTCGCCGACCCGGCAGTAGGCGACGAAGTCATCGACGAGGTTCCCCCTGTCGACCTGGGTCGCATCGCCGCGCAGTCCGCCAAGCAGGTCATCCTGCAGAAGGTGCGCGAGGCCGAGCGGGACCGCCAGTTCGAGGAATTCAAGGACCGCAAGGGCACCATCATCAACGGCGCCGTCAAGCGCGAGGAATACGGCAACGTCATCGTCGACATCGGGCGTGGCGAAGGCATCCTGCGCCGCAACGAGAAGATCGGCCGCGAAGCCTACCGCATCGGCGACCGCATCCGCTGCTACATCAAGGACGTCCGGCGCGAGCCGCGCGGGCCGCAGGTCTTCCTGTCGCGGACCGACCCGCAGTTCATGGCCGAGCTGTTCAAGATGGAAGTGCCGGAAATCTATGACGGCATCATCGAGATCAAGGCCGTCGCCCGTGACCCGGGCAGCCGCGCCAAGATCGCTGTCATCAGCTACGACAACTCCATCGACCCGGTCGGAGCCTGCGTCGGGATGCGCGGCAGCCGGGTGCAGGCCGTGGTCAACGAGTTGCAGGGCGAAAAGATCGACATCATTCCCTGGAACCAGGACATCGCGACCTTTCTCGTCAACGCCCTGCAACCGGCGGAAGTGTCGAAGGTCGTCTTCGACGAAGAGGCCGGCAAGATCGAGGTCGTCGTCCCCGACGAACAGCTGTCTCTCGCCATCGGTCGTCGCGGCCAGAACGTGCGTCTGGCCAGCCAGCTGACCGCGCTAGACATCGACATCCTGACCGAAGCCGAGGAATCGCAGCGTCGCCAGGCCGAATTCGCCGAACGCACCAAGCTCTTCATGGACTCGCTCGATGTCGACGAGATGATGGCGCAGCTCCTGGTCGCTGAAGGTTTCACCAACCTTGAGGAAGTGGCCTACGTCGATCTTGACGAGCTTCTGTCCATCGACGGCTTCGATGAGGACACGGCGGCGGAGCTGCAGGCGCGCGCCCGCGACTACCTGGAAGCGGCCAATGCCAAGGCGATGGAAAACGCCCGGGCGATGGGGGTCGAGGACAGTCTGGTCAACTTCGAGGGCCTGACGCCCCAGATGCTGGAAGCGCTGGCCAAGGACGGGATCAAGACGCTGGAAGACTTTGCCACCTGTGCCGACTGGGAACTCGCCGGCGGCTGGACGACCGAGAACGGCCAGCGCAAGAAGGATGAAGGGGTCCTGGAACAGTTCGAGATGTCGCTGGAAGAGGCGCAGACCCTGATCATGACCGCCCGCGTCATGCTGGGCTGGGTCGATCCCGCCGATCTGGAGCAGCCCGCCGAAGAGGCCGCTGAAGACGAGGAGGCCGAGGCCTGATTTCAGGCCTCGGGGACCTAGCGTTGACGCGCGGCGGCCGGGAAAAGGACAGGGATGAACCGGAGCGCAAGTGCATTGCGACCGGGGAAAGCCAGCCGAAGGCGGGACTGATCCGGTTTTGCCTGGGACCCGACGGGCAAGTCGTGCCAGACGTGATGGGCAAGCTGCCCGGCCGGGGGATCTATGTCATGGCGACCCGTGCGGCGCTGGACAAGGCGGCGAAGAAGAACCTCTTTTCCCGCGCCGCGCGGCAGCCGGTGAAAGTGCCCGAAGGACTGGCCGATCTGGTCGAGACCCTGGTCCTGCAGCGCACGGTGGAGCTGATGTCGATGGCCCGCAAGGCGGGTGACGCGGTGACGGGCTATGAGAAGGTGAAGGACTGGCTGGTCAAGGGCACGGCGGCAACGCTGATCCAGGCCAGCGACGGGTCGGAACGCGGCAAGACAAAGCTTCATGCGCCGGATGGCGACAAGGGCTTTATCGGCTGCCTTTCGGCTGGGGAAATCGGTTTGGCATTCGGGCGCGAACGTGCGATACACGCCGCGCTTGCCGCTGGCGGACTCAGAACCCGTGTTGTAGAGGAAGCGGCAAAACTTGCCGGACTGCGGGGGCATTTGCCATCGCAGGCGGGCGAGGATGACGGCGGCGAGACCGCCATGAAGGATACGAAGAACGCATGAGCGATACTGACGGCAAGAAACCTCTTGGCCTTGGGGGTGCCCCCCGTTCCGGACAGGTGAAGCAAAGCTTCAGCCATGGCCGGACCAAGAGCGTCGTGGTCGAGACCAAACGCAAGCGCGTGATGGTGCCCAACCCGGTCAAGCCGGGGACGCCCGGCGCGGGCGCGCCTTCCGCTGCCACAGGTCTGGGTGATCCGTCGAAACGGCCGGCCGGTATCTCTGACGCCGAGATGGAACGTCGTCTGACCGCTTTGCGTGCCGCCAAGGCGCGCGAAGCCGAAGATGCCACCCGTCGCGCCGAAGAAGACAAAGCCCGCGAAGAAGACCGCGCCCGTCGTCGCGAAGAGATCGAGACGAAGGACCGCGAGGATCGCGAACGCGCCGAGGCGCTTCGACTGAAGGCCGAAGAGGAGGACCGCGCCGCGAAAGCGGAGGCTGCCGCCAAGATCGCCGCCGCCGAAGCCCGGAAAGCCGACGTTCTGGGTACCCGGGCGCGTCCGGCCACGCCTCCGCCGGCGAGCGCCAAGCCTGCCGACCGGGCTGCTCCGGCAGCGGCGGAAGATGCACGCGGTCCGGCTTCGGCGAAGCCCGGCCTCAGCCCGCGCAAGACGGACCGTGAACGCGACGACCGGACCGACAAGAGCGCAAAGCGCACGCCCGGGGATGACGGTCGGCGTGCCGGCAAGCTGACGCTGAACGATGCCCTGGCTGGCGAAGGCGGTCGGCAACGCAGCCTCGCGGCGATGAAGCGCAAGCAGGAAAAAGCCCGCGCCAAGGCGCTGGGTCTTGGACAGAAGGCCGAAAAGCAGGTGCGCGATGTGCAGCTGCCGGAAACCATCGTGGTCAGCGAGCTTGCGATCCGCATGGCGGAACGTGCGGCCGACGTGGTCAAGAGCCTGATGAAGATGGGCATGATGGTCACGATGAACCAGGCCATCGATGCGGATACGGCCGAGCTGGTGATCGAAGAGTTCGGCCACAAGGCCATTCGCGTCACCGACGCCGATGTGGAACAGGCCATCGACACCGTCAAGGACAAGACCGAGGACCTGTCGCAGCGCCCGGCGATCGTCACGATCATGGGCCACGTCGACCACGGCAAGACCTCGCTTCTGGACGCGATCCGCAAGACCAATGTCGTCACCGGCGAAGCGGGCGGGATCACCCAGCACATCGGTGCCTATCAGGTGAAGACGCCCAACGGGCAGCTGGTCACCTTCCTCGACACGCCAGGCCACGCGGCCTTCACTTCCATGCGCTCGCGCGGGGCTCAGGTGACGGACATCGTGGTGCTGGTGGTCGCGGCCGATGACGCCGTGATGCCGCAGACCGTGGAAGCCATCGCCCATGCGAAGGCCGCCAAGGTCCCGATGATCGTCGCGATCAACAAGATCGACAAGCACGAGGCGAACCCGACCAAGGTCCGCACCGACCTTCTGCAGCACGAAATCGTCGTGGAAGCCATGTCCGGCGATGTTCAGGACGTCGAGGTTTCGGCCAAGACTGGCCTCGGCCTGGACGACCTGCTGGAAGCCATCGCGCTGCAGGCCGAACTTCTGGAACTGCGCGCCAACCCGAACCGGGCGGCCTCGGGTGCGGTCATCGAAGCCAAGCTCGACGTGGGCCGGGGTCCGGTCGCTACCGTGCTGGTGCAGAACGGCACCCTGCGCAAGGGCGACATCTTTGTCGTCGGCGAACAGTGGGGCAAGGTCCGCGCACTGATCAACGACAAGGGCGAGACCATCGCTGAAGCCGGGCCATCGGTTCCGGTCGAGGTGCTGGGCCTGTCCGGCACTCCGTCCGCCGGGGACACGCTGAACGTGGTCGAGACCGAAGCCCAGGCGCGCGAGATCGCCGACTACCGGATCAAGGCAGCCAAGGACAAGCGGGCTGCTGCCGGGGCTGCGACCACGCTGGAACAGCTGATGGCCAAGGCCAAGGCCGACCAGACGGTCGCGGAACTGCCGATCCTGATCAAGGCCGACGTGCAGGGGTCCGCCGAGGCCATCGTCCAGGCGATGGAGAAGATCGGCAACGACGAGGTCCGCGTCCGCGTGCTGCATTCGGGTGTCGGGGCGATCACCGACACCGACGTGGCTCTGGCCGAGGCTTCCAAGGCACCGATCATCGGCTTCAACGTCCGCGCCAACGCTACGGCTCGGGCTTCGGCGACGCAGAAGGGCGTCGATTTGCGGTACTACTCGATCATCTACGATCTTGTGGATGATATCAAAGCGGCTGCTTCGGGCCTTCTCAAAGCCGAGGTGCGCGAGCATTTCATCGGCTATGCGAAGATCCTCGAGGTCTTCAAGGTGTCGAACGTCGGCAAGGTGGCGGGCTGTCTTGTCACCGAAGGTGTGGCGCGGCGGTCTGCCGGGGTGCGGCTCCTGCGGGACGACGTGGTGATCCACGAGGGCACGCTGAAGACCTTGAAGCGGTTCAAGGACGAGGTGAAGGAAGTCATCTCGGGCCAGGAATGCGGCATGGCGTTCGAGAATTACGATGACATCCGGCAGAACGATGTCATCGAGATCTTCGAACGCGAAGAGGTCCAGCGCACCTTGGAGTGACGGAGGCGCGATGACTGGCGCAGTCTGAAGGAGGCTCCGGTTGCGGGCCCTCTTTCCTTTTGCTGCGGGCTGTTCTGCTGGGCGGCCGCCGGTCTGCGCATGGTTAACGGTCCAGAAAGCCGAATCATGCAGAACAGGAGGTGAACAATCACCCTGAGGCTGCCATGCATTCGCTGATCACCGCCACGACGCTTCTGATCCTTTTTGCATGGGCACAGGATCAGGTACCGCCTCTGACGACAGATGCATGGGGCCTGGCAGTCGTCGATCTGTCCGACGAGCCGCCCACCGAACTGTCAGCGTCCGTCCCCCCGGACTTCTGATCGCGGGGCCGCAGCGGCCGGTGGCGAAAATGGCTTGACCCATGGCGAAAATCGAAACGGGCGATCCTCGCATCAGGCCTAGAACAGGGTCTGATCAGGAGGGTCGGACGTGCGCTATTCCGGATTTCGCGTCATTGCCGAAGCATTGACTGGCCACAAGGGCTGGAAACCCGTCTGGCGGGACGCAGCGCCACAGCCCGAATACGACTATGTCATCATCGGGGGCGGCGGGCATGGCCTGGCGACGGCCTACTATCTGGCGAAGGCGTTCGGGCAGAAGCGGATCGCCGTCCTGGAAAAGGGCTATCTCGGCGGTGGCAACGTGGGCCGCAATACCACCATCATCCGGTCAAACTATCTTCTGGACGGCAACCAGCCGTTCTATGAATTCTCGCTGAAGCTCTGGGAAGGGCTGGAGCAGGACTTCAACTACAATGCCATGGTGAGCCAGCGCGGGATCATCAACCTGATCCACACCGATGCGCAAAGGGATGCGGCCACCCGGCGCGGCAATGCGATGATCCTGCACGGCGCGGACGCCCGCCTTCTGTCCCGCGACGAGGTTCGCCAGATGTATCCCTGGCTGAATTTCGACAACGCCCGCTTCCCGATCAAGGGCGCCCTGATGCAGCCGCGCGGCGGAACGGTGCGGCATGATGCCGTCGCCTGGGGCTATGCGCGCGGGGCGGACCTGCGCGGGGTGGACCTGATCCAGAACTGCGAAGTCATGGGCATGCGGATCGAAAACGGCCGCATTCTTGGGGTCGAGACCACGCGCGGATACATCGGTGCGAAGAAAGTCGGCGTGGCCGTGGCCGGGTCATCCTCCAGGGTCATGGCCCACGCCGGACTGCGCCTGCCGATCGAATCCCACGTCCTCCAAGCTTTTGTGTCAGAAGGCCTGAAGCCCCTGATCGACGGCGTGATGACCTTCGGAGCGGGCCACTTCTACGTCAGCCAGTCCGACAAGGGCGGCCTCGTCTTCGGCGGCGATATCGACGGCTACAACTCCTACGCACAACGCGGCAACCTGCCGGTGATCGAGGACGTGGCCGAAGGCGGCATGGCCCTGATGCCTGCCATCGGACGTGTGCGACTTCTGCGGACCTGGGGCGGGATCATGGACATGTCGATGGACGGCTCGCCGATCATCGACAAGACCGGGATCGACGGCCTCTACTTCAACGGCGGCTGGTGCTACGGCGGTTTCAAGGCCACCCCAGCTTCGGGCTGGTGTTTCGCGCATCTGTTGACCAGGGACGCACCGCATCCGACTGCTGCCGCCTATCGCTTCGACCGGTTCCTCAAGGGCCAGATGATCGACGAAAAGGGGCAAGGCGCGACCCCGAACCTGCACTGAAGGCGAACACGAATGATCATTCATCATCCGATTCTCGGCCCCCGCGACGCGCAGGAATTCGTCTATCTCGGCGATGCTTCCCTGATCGACCGGCCCGATGGCATGACTGCGGGAGTCGAGGAATTCCACGACTACCTGTACAACCGGACCAATCCGGCAGGCGAACATCGTGAGCTTTGGTATCACGAACAGGGCGACCGTTCCTGGCTGGTCGTGACCCGCGACACCGTCACACATGAAATCACCAAGGTCGAACTCGCCCGCGACGTCGCCCGTGCAAGGGGACGCACGAAATGAGCCAGTCACACCGCATCGACTCCAAGCTCGGGGGCGGCCAGATCGACCGCACGATGCCGCTCCATTTCACATTCGACGGCACCGCCTATCAGGGGCATCCGGGCGACACACTGGCCTCGGCGCTCCTCGCCAACGGCGTCCGTCTGATGGGCCGCAGCTTCAAGTACCATCGCCCGCGCGGCCCCCTATCGGCAGGGTCGGAGGAGCCGAACGCGCTGGTCGAATTGCGCTCGGGCGGTCGGCAGGAGCCGAACACGCGCGCAACCGTGGCCGAGCTTTACGACGGTCTCGACGCCCGGAGTCAGAACCGCTGGCCCGGCCTTCGCTTCGACGCGATGGGGATCAACGACAGGCTCTCCACCTTCTTCGCGGCCGGGTTCTACTACAAGACCTTCATGTGGCCCAAGTCCTTTTGGGAAAAGCTTTATGAGCCGATCATCCGCCGCGCGGCGGGCCTTGGCTCGGTCACCCGCGAGGAGGACCCCGATGCCTATGACAAGGGTTTCCTGCACTGCGATCTTCTTGTCATCGGGGCCGGACCTGCGGGTCTGATGGCCGCCCTGACCGCCGGTCGCGCAGGCAGGCGCGTGATCCTTGCCGACGAAGACTTCCGCATGGGAGGGCGTCTCAACGCCGAGACATATGCGGTCGGTCAATCCGTCGGTGCCGAATGGGCAGCCGCCACGGTCGCGGAACTCGCTTCGATTCCCAATGTCCGTCTGATGACCCGCACCACGGTCATCGGTGCCTTCGATCACGGCATCTACAGCGCGGTAGGGCGGGTCAGCGACCACCTTCCCGTCCCCGCCTTGGGCAAACCCCGGCAGGTGCTGTGGCGCATCTATGCCGGTCGCGCGATCCTGGCTGGCGGGGCAACCGAGCGCCCCATCGCGTTCGAGAACAACGACCGCCCCGGCATCATGCTGGCGGGTGCCATGCGCGCCTATGCCAACCGCTGGGGCGTCAAGGTGGGGGAACGGGTTGCCGTCTTCACCAACAATGACGATGGACTCCGCACCGCGACGGACCTGCAGGGCAAAGGGGTCGACGTGGTTGCGGTCGTCGACAACCGCTTGGATGGCGACCTTCTTCCCGGCATCCGGCACCTGCGCGGGGCAGTGATCGTGGACAGTGCCGGAAGACTTGGCCTGAAGACCATCACTCTTCGTCAGTCGAACGGCCGACTGGAAACTCTCGCCGTCGATGCTCTTGCCGTGTCTGGGGGATGGAATCCGAATGTGAACATACATTCGCATCATCGTTCGCGACCGGTCTACGACGCCGCCATCGCCGCCTTCGTCCCGGGTCAGGACGGCCCGCCGGGCCTCCTTGTCGCAGGTGCGGCAACAGGTGCCATGTCCACGCACGCCGCCCTCGCGACAGGCCGCGGTGCCGCGCTCGCCGCGCTGGGTCTGACCAGCGGCCCCGACATTCCGCAAGCCGAAGACGCCCCGGTGAGGATCAGCCCGCTCTGGCACGTCGCCCACGGCAAGGGCCGGGCCTGGATCGACCAGCAGAACGATGTCACGGTCAAGGACATCAAGCTGGCGCATCAGGAAAACTTCACCTCAGTCGAGCATCTGAAGCGCTACACCACCCTTGGCATGGCGACCGACCAGGGCAAGACCGGCAACGTGCTCGGCCTCGCCATCATGGCCGAACTCACCGGCCGCTCGATCCCCGAAACCGGCACAACGATCTACCGCCCGCCCTACACGCCCGTCGCGATGGGCGTGCTCGCAGGCCGCTCAAGAGGCAAGGAATTCAAACCCTTCCGCCTGACCCCGTCCCACCAATGGGCCAAGGAACAGGGCGCGATCTTTGTCGAGGTCGGCAACTGGCTGCGCACCCAATGGGTCCCGAAGCCGGGCGAAACCGAATGGCGCCAGTCCGTTGACCGTGAAGTCCTCGCCACAAGAAAATCCGTCGGCATCTGCGACGTGACCACCTTGGGCAAGATCGACATCCAGGGCACCGACGCCGGGGCCTTCCTCGACCGGGTCTATGCCAACACGTTCAGCACCCTCGCCGTCGGCAAGTGCCGCTATGGCCTGATGCTGCGCGAGGACGGGATCGTCTTCGACGACGGCACCACCGCGCGGATGGGCGAGACGGAATACGTGATGACCACCACGACGGCAAATGCCGTGACGGTGTTCCGGCATCTTGAGTTCTGCCGCCAGTGCCTTTGGCCCGAAATGGATGTGCAGCTGATCAGCACGACCGAGGCTTGGGCACAGTTTTCGGTCGCCGGACCCAACGCGCGGAACCTGCTGGCAAAAATCGTCGATCAGGACATCAGCGACGCCGCCTTTCCCTATATGGGGGCGGGCGCTGTCACTGTCTGCAAAGGCTTGAGGGCGCGGCTCTTCCGGATCAGTTTCTCGGGCGAACTGGCCTATGAGATCGCGGTCCCGACCCGCTACGGCGACGCGCTTTTGCGCGAGATGCTGGCGCGGGGGGCGGAGTTTGATCCCGTGGTCTATGGCACCGAGGCGCTGGGGGTGATGCGGATCGAGAAGGGCCATGTTGCGGGGGGCGAACTGAACGGTCAGTCCACCGCGCTGAACATGGGCCTGGGCAAGATGGTGTCGAAGAAAAAGGATTCCATCGGAAGGGTCCTGTCACAACGCGAGGGGCTGATGGACGATTACGGCTATCGGCTGGTGGGCGTCAGGCCGTTGGACCCGCAGGGGAAGCTGACCGCCGGCAGCCATTTCCTCGACCTTGGCGCGGCCCCGGTGGCGGCGAATGACGCTGGCTGGCTGACCTCCAAGGTCTACTCCCCGCATCTGGGGAGCGACATCGCCCTGGGCTACCTGAAGGGCGGTGATCGGAAGATCGGCGGCCGGATGCGGGCGGTCAATCTGGTCGGCGGGACGGACACCGAGGTGGAGATCGTTTCGCCGCATTTCCTCGATCCGGAAGGGGAGCGGCTGCGTGGCTGAATTGCAGGCAATCACCGCGCTTGGGAGGCGCGAGGCGGTCGTGGCGACGGTCGGGCCGCTGACCATCACCGAGCGGGCGGATCTGGCGCTGGCCTCGGTCGCGGCGCGGCGGGGGCGGATGGCTGACCTTGCGAAGGCTGCAAAGGCGGCGGACGTGCCCTTGCCGGATGCAGCGCGGCATGAAAACGGGGTGCCCTACAGCGCCTTCTGGGTGGCACCGGAGATGTGGTTCGTCGAGGCACCCTTTGCCAGTCACGAGCCGATTGCCGACCTGCTGAAGGCAGCGCTTGGCGATGCGGCCAGCGTGACCGAACAGACCGATGCCTGGGTCGCGTTCGATCTGGCCGCACCCGACCTTGCGCCCCTGATGGAACGGCTCTGCAACGTGGATTTCCCGCAGGCCGCCGATGGCCATGCCACGCGGACGGTGATCGACCATCTGGGCTGCTACCTGATCCGGTACGGGCGCGGCGGCTTGCGGATCTACGCGCCGCGGTCCAGCGCGCAGAGTCTTCTGCATGCGCTTGAAGTGGCTGCCGCTTCGGTCTGGTAGGGCTTTCGCTTGCCGCAGCGCGTGTTTCCCGGTAGTGAAATCAAGCGTATTGGTTTCACCGGGGATTTGCCCATGTCGGACAGCAACGCCAGCCAGACCCTTCCTCGTGGCAAGCCTGTCTTCGATCAGGACCCGCATCGTGTGCGCGAGATCAGCGAGCGCAATCTGGAGGCGGCCATCGGCCGTGAGGTGCGCAATTTTCGCCGTCAGCAGCGGATGACCGTGGCCGATCTTGCCAATGTCACCGGGCTGAGCATCGGGATGCTGTCGAAGATCGAGAACGGCAATACCTCACCCTCGCTGACCACGCTGCAGGTGCTGAGCCATGCGTTCTCGGTCCCCGTCACGGCCTTCTTCAAAAGCTATGAGGAGCGTCGCGAAGCCCAGCACGTGAAGGCGGGCGAGCATATCGAGATCGAACGCCGGGGGACACGCGCCGGGCACCAGTACAACCTTCTGGGTCACATCGGGTCGAACAACTCTGGCGTGGTGGTCGAGCCCTACATCATCACGCTGACGACAGAGAGCGACACTTTCCCGGCCTTCCAGCACGAGGGCCTGGAGCTTCTGTACATGCTGGAAGGTGAGGTCGATTACCGCCATGGCGACCAGGTCTATGCCTTGAAACCCGGTGACAGCCTGTTCTTCGATGCCGACGCGCCGCATGGGCCCGAGACGCTGGTAAAGCTTCCGGCGCGCTATCTTTCCGTGATCTCTTACCCGCAAGGCTGACGATGGCGCTGACGGTTGCCCTTGCCGCGGTTGTTGGCGTGGCCAATGTCCTGACCGGTGCGGACACAGACCGCTATGCAAGAGACTGGATGGGCCGATACATCGGTTCGCCGGTCGCGGTCGTCCGCCCGAAGTCTACCGCCGAAGTCGCGGCCTGCGTGAAAATTGCTGCGCAGCATGATGTGCCGATCGTGCCGATCTCGGGCAACACCGGTCTGGTCGGGGGCACCATGACGCAAGGCGGTCTGATGCTCTCGCTGGAGCGGATGAACCGCATCCGCGAGGTCAAGATCGGGGCGCGCCTGGTGATCGCCGAAGCCGGGGTTGTCCTGAGCCGCTTGCATGAAGCTGCTGAAACGGAAGGACTATATTTCCCGCTCTGGTTCGGCGCGCGCGGCTCGGCCATGCTGGGCGGGGTCCTGGCCACCAACGCCGGCGGTTCCAATGTGCTGCGCTACGGTTCCACCCGCAGCCTGTGTCTCGGGCTGGAGGTCGTGCTGGCCGACGGTCGGATCCTGAACCTGATGTCGGAGCTGCACAAGGACAACTCCGGATATGATCTGAAAAATCTTTTCATCGGCGCGGAGGGCACTTTGGGCATCATCACCGCAGCGGTGATGAAACTGGTGCCTGCACCGGTCGCCCATGCCACCGCAACGGTTGCCGCCGTGTCCCTGACGGATGCGCTGTTGCTCCTCAACCGGATGCAAGAGGCCACCGGCGGACGGGTCGAGGCCTTCGAGTTCATGCCGAGGACCTATTCGGAACGTCTGCGCGAGGTTCGCCCCGACCTTGGCCTGCCCTTCGACCGGATCCCGGAAGTTACCGTCCTCATCGAAGTTGCGACCACGGTCCCCGGCGATGCCATCTCCGACGACAGTGGAGAGACCCCCCTTGCCGCCACGCTGGAACGCGTTCTGGCGCAGATGATGGACGAGGGCCGTGTCACCGACGCGATCCTCGCCCAGAGCGAAGCGCAGCGCCGTACGATGTGGGCGCGGCGCGAGGCGGCGGCAGAGATCGGCGTCGGTCTGCACCCGGAGGTCGATACCGACGTCTGTCTGCCGCTCGACAGGGTCGAAGGCTTCCTGCAGGTCGCGCTTCGGCGCCTGGACCTGCTCGACCCCGGGGCCCGCACCATCACGGTCGCGCATCTGGGCGATGGCAACCTGCACTTCACCGTCTATCCGACCCGCGATGATCCGGCGCTCAAGGACAGGGTTCTGGAAACCGTCGAGGATGTGGTGGTCGAACTCGGCGGCAGCTTTTCGGCAGAGCACGGGGTGGGCCTTTCCAAGCTGGCATCCATGGCCCGGCGCAAGGATGCGGTCGCGCTGGAGGTGATGCGGACGCTGAAACGGGCGCTGGATCCGGACGACCGGATGAACCCCGGCAAGGTGATCCCCGGCTGATCTTGTGTCCGTCCGAACCGCAAGGTAGCCGTCCCGACATGTCCGCCATCCGCATCTGCCTTTCCGACCCGGTGCTCTACAGCCTGCATGTCGCGCTTCTGCCAGTCCTGGCCGGATCTGCGCTGGTCTGGCTTTTGGTCTTGCCGGCAGCGGCTGGGGGAGCGGTCATCCTGACCGTGCCCATCGCCTACATGCAGGACCTGCTGTCGGACCGGCCCGGTGCCGGGGCGGCCCTCATGTCGTTGCAGCGCCTGACCGGTGACATCATCGCCGCCCTGTGCTTCGCCCCGGGGACTGCACTTTCCGGATATGGCGCGGTAGCGCTGCTGGGGGCGGTCGTATCCATCTTCGGCGCGGCGGCCCTGATCTGGGCCGATCGGCGGTGATTGCTGCCCCGCAAATGCCGCCGAACGCGGCGCAGCTGGTCACTCCGTAACGGCCGGGAGGGTTCAGTCCGGGGAAACGGTTCTGAGCTCAAGCTGCAGAATGGCGGGACCGGTCCCCGTTTCGGCGCCGTCGTCCGACAGGGCGACCGCACCTCGTGTCGTCTCGCCAAATCCGGCCTCGCCCAGGGCTTCGGCGAAGGTCGAACCGCCGACCGACCTTGTGATGTCCAAAGCATCCTGCGCCAGGAAGCTCAGATCCTCAACCGGGCTTTGCGGCCTTGCCGGGCTGACGACGATCAGCACACGCTCCTGCCCCAGGACATCGGCGGAAATCTTGAACAGACCCTTCTTCAACTCGTCTCCCGCCTGCAGCCGGCCGGAGAACCAGTGGCTGATCGACCAGTCCGCCCCGATGTAAAGGACGTTCACGTCCACCGGTCCGTCAGAGGTGTTGCGGGCGCGGACATGCACCTCGTCCTCAGGGAGGAGCGTGGGGACCGGCGTGAAGGGCAGGGCACGCAGGGTGCGGTCGTCCGGCGAGCGCGTCAGAAGTTCGACCTCGACGCCAAGATCGTTCGCGCCGACCGCAGCACCCAGCTTCAGAAGATTCTGTGCGCGGGCAATCGCGCCAAGGATTTCCGACAGCGCCGCAGCCAGTTCGACGTCGGTCTTGTCAGAGGTTGATACCGAGGGTGTCGTGGCAAAGTCCTCGACAAGGCCGGTTGCGGGCAGCACCCAGATCGCATCCGGGCGCGGACTGTCGGGAAGGACCGCAAGACGGAGGTCCGCCTCTTCGGCAGACGGGACGAACGAAAGTCTGGGTCCGACGGCGTCGGTGAGATCGCCAAGAGCGGCAGAAAGCGCCACGGCGGGTCCGCTGTCTTCCGGTGGCAGCGCGACCGTCAGGGCGAAGTCAAGTGCTGCGTCCAGTTTGCGCAGGGTCGGGGATTTCGGAAGCTCCTTGGGCAGGATCTTGCCATCCCGCTCGATCGGCTTCGCGATGGAGGTGAAGGTGTCCACACTGGTGATTTCGACGAAACCGAGTGCTGCATCATCGGCGTCGGCAGCGCTTCCCATCACGGCCAGCACCGCGCCCGGGGCAAGCCCGTGCAGCGCACCCGCCGGAACGGTGATGCCGGTCTCGGTCACCTCGGCCTGCCACTGCGACACCCGCGCGCCGCCCTCGCCGGCAAAGACCACCTGGTCGAGGTCCCCCTCGAACAGAGGGGTCGCACGGGCCAGGTTCTTCACCGAATAGCGGCGCAGAACCTCCTGCCCGATCTGGCTGTAGGTCGCTCCGGGATATTCGGCGAGAGTTTCCATCAGCGTCCAGGTGAAGACACCCTGCGGCTTCCTGCCCGGCTTGCCTTTGGGCAGGTTCTTTTCCGGTGTCGTCTCGTTGGTCTGGGCGGCAAAGAAGGCGACGAAGCTGCCCTCGCCCCCGCCGATCTCAAGCGGCGACTCTGTACCCTTGCGCGGATCGGCGACCGAACGGGTGGTCACGCCTTCAACCAGGTCCGGGTCGATCCCAAGCACCTCGGACGGAAGGTGTCGGGTCCGCACCTCTTCGTCCGGGACGTCCAGGCTGCGGGTCGCGGTGCCGGAGTTGCAACTGTCGAAGACCGCCCAGACATCGGCACCCTTGG